>JABDRA010000617.1 GCA_013041995.1 Anderseniella sp.
GTCAATCACATCGTCTGGCAACGGATCGGTCGCCATTTGAATGGGGGTCAGCGGAAGGATTGTCCTGGACAATTTGGGGATCAGGTCACCGGTATAGCCGTTGGTTGCCACAACGACCCAGTCAGACCTGACGCTGCCATGCGCTGTTTTTGCAACCCATTTGCTGCCGTCTTTTTCAAGGTCAATAACCGCGCTGCGCCCGTGAATTGACACCCCGCGCTGCTCTGCTGCTGCGGCAATCCCGCGAGCCAGTGACATAGGCTGAACGGCGCCGCCTCTGGGCGTCACAACACCTGCGCCATAGGCTGTGCTACCTGCAAGCTTGTGAAGCTCGTCACCTTCGACCACTGTCATCCCGGCCCCGTGGACATTCCATTCCGCAACGCCTTTCCTGGCCGCACTCAAGGCACGCTTGTTGTGGCAGACACGCAACCAGCCGTTTTGGCGGGCCTGACAATCGATCTGGTAATTGTTGATCAACGAAAACAATTCATCCGCCGAGGCAAGAGATGTTTCCGTCAGCCTTTCAAAATAGGTCTGTCCCAACAGTTTCCTGAGCCGGTCGGGCATATTGAACGGCAACATCGGGTTGACCTGACCGCCGGTGCGGCCGGACGCTCCATAGGCGACATCTCCGGCATCCAGCACAACGACGCTAATGCCCGCCTCGGACAATTTCAAAGCCGTGCGCAAGCCGGTAAAGCCGGCCCCGATTATCGTGACTTCCGCCTCAACATCCTCCGACAAACGGGGATGAACGCCGTCAGGAACTGCAGTTGCTGCCCAAAGAGATGGTGGTTTATCCATGGGAGCGAACATTTGCATACTCCGTCATAATCTCGTTGAGTGGATTGCGCATGGAAAACAATGTCCATCAGCTAGCGGTTTTCGGCAATGCCCTGAACACAAACACCATCACAAAACACGCTGCCAGAAGCGCAGCACCCAGGTAAAACGCTGCGCTTGCCGTACCACCGGTTTGGTCAGCGAGATAACCGGCCGTCACGGGAGCGAAAACCACCCCGGCATAGAACAGTGTAAAAAAGATGCCCATGCCTGTCGCGCGGGTTCCGGCACCGAGAACCGCCGAAGGCAAAGCCATGATCGGACCAGCCGGCAAGCCTGCACACAGGCCTAGCAGAATGAACACCAGGTACACATTGCCGGTGCCCGGGGCGACGAGCATCAACGAGCCAAACACGACAAATCCAACCAGCATCACGATATCGCGGTGACCCAGCCGGTCAGCCAGAAAGCCGCCCAGCGGCACCGACACCGCCACCAGCCAAAGCGTCACGCTGGTCGTCGAGCTTGCCGCCGCCAGAGGCCAGCCGCGTTCAACGAGCATGGCCGGGCCAAAGCCGAACACCATTGCGAGCGCGCCGTTGTAAGTGCCCCAAATTGCGCCGGCGATTACTGTTGCAGCGAGCCGAACCCCCAGCAGGCGATTTGAAGCGGCGGCTTCTGCAGCCACTGTGGAATTTCCCCGACTGCCGAACACAAATAACAGCAGGCCGCACGCAGTGCTGACTGTGACGGCAGCCAGTGCCACCGGCAAACCGCCGTCACCGGCCACGATTGGCAGGATCAAAAGCGCGGCTGCGATACCAACCGGCCAGGAGTTGATGAAAATCCCCATCGCCGTGGCGACTTCACGCCCGGCAAAATGATCAGCGACGACCTTGGACATCAGGACATTGAGCAACACACCGCCGGTACCTGCGGCCAGCCGTCCGGCGATCTGACCTTCCCAGCTTTGCGCCATGAACATGATCGCAGCGCCAATCAGCATCAAGACCATGCCGAATGCGATCACTCGCCGATCCCCGAAACGCTGTCCGATGGCGCCGCCAGGCAAGGCAAATATCAAACCGGGCGCCAGATATAATCCGATCAGGAAACCGATGTCCGACAACTCGACCCCGAAGGCAGTCATGTAGACCGGAGACAGGGCCGCGACTGCCTGGAACTGGAAGGCCATTGTCACACGTGCTGCAAACAGCACGGCAAGCACAAACCAGCGATTGGAGACGTGCGGTTGCATTATTTGTCCTTTTGCCATTGATGGCGGACGGGGAGAAATCTGTGGGCGCTATGCTTGTGAGAGCGCCGCCGGTGTTTCGATCATGCCCATCCGAGTGCGTTCAGCGAATGGTTGGCATTCCAGATTTTGGTCATGTGAGCGATCCTGGAGCCATTGAACTGCATGACATAGGCGTAGTCTGCCGCAACCGTCTTGCCGGTTGGCGGAACCGGACCGCCTTCACCGGTGTGGGTGCCATGAAACACGGCAGCAGCGACAACACTGTCGCGATCCTCGTCGACCGCGAAGGCCGTGAGCTCATAGTGACCATCGGGGATCGGGCCAAGCAGGCCCTTCATCCAGTCGGTATAGGCTGACAGGCTGGTGACCTCCGCAAGCGCGTCAGACTGGCAGGAGAAGGTCGCGGTGTCCTCACACCATGCCTTGCAGGCATCCCAGCCCTTGCCGGTTTCACAGGCTTCAAAGAATTCTTTCGCGGTTTTGTTGAGTGCCATCGTTCGATCCTCCACTGGTTGGTCAAGTCGTTTGCGGCTTGAGTTCAGCAGCGAGTGTGGCCCATAAATGACGCGGTAGATATCAGGCACATGCAGTATTTTCTGTTCTGTCAGCGATAGTTGCCCTACAGCACTTGCAGTATTGACGCCTGATCCGGCAGCCAACAGGCTCAACCTGAGCGGACAGACTGCTTTGAAAGGAACAGGCGTTGCACGAGGATCGACTAAGTCCCAGGGAACTCGAAATTGCCCGAGCCTATGCGCTCGGAGACACCTATCATCGAATTGCCGAGCGGCTCTGCATCGCACCTTCCACGGTTCGCACACATCTGGCCGCGATCTACCGGAAGCTCGAGGTGTCCTCAAAACTCGAACTGCACAGGATGCTGGACGGCGCGGCGCCCAACCGCAAGAGCCAGGCCGAGCAGACGGCAATCATTTCAGAACTTGCACTGAGCCTGGAAGAAGCGATCAGCCGGGAGCGAGCACTGAGCGAAATCCTCCGGATCATCAGTGGTTCCGAAGGCCAGATCAATGAAGTCATTGCAGCACTGCTCGGCTATGCGCTGGAGTTATGCGACGCCGAATTCGGGATATTGTTTGACTGCACCCCTCCAGACGCTTTCAGGGCCACTTATACCAGAGGCATTCCGCAGGCTTTTCAGGACTGGTTCGCCGTACAAGGTGAAATTCAGGCCGGTCCCGAAACCGGGCTCGGCCGCATGGCCGCCAGCCATGAGGTCGTGAACATCGTTGATGTCCGGGCCGAGGAAATTTACCGAACCGGTGATCCCCTGAGAGAGAGGCAACGGCCCAACTCGGTGGTGCCCGCTCGTTTACGGCCATTCCAATGCTGGCCGGCAAACGCCTGGTCGGGGCCTTCACGATTTACCGGCAGAGTGTGCGCCCGTTCGATGACAAGGCCATGCAGTTGGCACGCATGTTTGCCGATCAGAGCGTCATAGCAATCGAGAATGCGCGCATGATGGGTGAACTGCGTTCAACGATTGAGCAACCGGCACGACATTCAACTGCTGTATGACGGCCATTCGAGATTCCGGAAAATGCGGCGCCACTTTGCCAGAAAACAGGACTTCCTGCGTGTCATCGAGGCAGGCAAACCTCACGGCTTGCAGCTGTGATGACTGCTTTGCTGCCTGTAGTGTTTCAGTTTGAAATGTCCGGTCTGAGCGGACACTCGGTCCTCAAAGACCGGCAAGACCAACGGTCCAACAAGGAAACATTCTTGGCCAGCACAGGAAAGGCCGATTTTGTGAATTGAATTGCCCATGGGGAAGTTTGTAAGGCATCCGTAGCGGGGGTGGCTGTCTGCAATGAAAGACAACGCGTCACGGATGGATGTCGTTAAAGCATTTAGACAGGAAGTAGATTTCGGACCAGTTGAAATCCGGTTTTGCTCCTCGCTCTAGGAGCCAAATTTCTTGGAGATGGTAAGCTTCCCACTCAGGCTCGTTAGCGCATGACCATCGACGATTTGAGAACTGCACATCATGGATTAGTTCATGCAATAGGGTGGATTGGTTTTCAATTACGGAAGCGCTCCATGGCATTACGAGATGAATACGCCTTTGCTTTATATCGTATGCTGCTCGCAGGCGTTCATCCACGACCATGTCTTTACCCTCGTAGCGAATGCGGCTGCCTGGTTGACAGAAACTGATACTAAAGCG
>JABDRA010000348.1 GCA_013041995.1 Anderseniella sp.
GGCCCAGACATGATGCGATTGATCTGCGGGCCGGGTTTGATTTTCTGCCCCTTGGCAATTTTATCGAGCAGTTCTTCCATGGCTGCCGGCGTCAAATCTTCGTACGTATCCGCGAAAATCTGGATCATGGGTGCGTTTACGCAGGCACCGAGGCATTCAACCTCTTCCCATGAGAAGTCACCGTCCTCAGACAGGGTGTGCGGCTGTTCGGCAATCTTTCGTTTGCACACGGCCATCAGGTCTTCCGACCCGCGCAACATGCACGGCGTTGTGCCACAGACCTGCACGTGGGCCTTCTTGCCGACCGGTGCGAGCTGGAACATGGTGTAGAACGTGGCAATCTCGTAGACACGGATAAACGGCATGTCCAGCATGCGCCCAACCTCTTCCATGGCCGCACGCGATACCCAGCCGTCATGCTGTTCCTGCGCCCGCCACAGCACCGGAATGACAGCCGATACCTGCTTGTCCTTGGGATATTTTTTGATTGTCTGTTTGGCCCAACTCAAATTCTTCGCCGTGAAGGCGAATGAGCGGGGCTGAACACTATCATCTGCTAAGCGGCGTACACTCACCGGTCGACCTCACCAAACACAATATCGAGAGAACCAAGCACTGCCGACACGTCTGCCAGCATGTGACCACGGCATATGAAATCCATCGCCTGCAGATGCGCAAATCCGGGTGCGCGCAGCTTGCAGCGGTATGGCTTGTTGGACCCGTCCGACACCAGGTAGACGCCAAATTCGCCCTTGGGCGCTTCAACGCAGGCATATACATCGCCTTCGGGTACCTTGAAGCCTTCGGTATAAAGCTTGAAGTGATGGATCAACGCCTCCATCGACCGCTTCATCTCACCGCGCGACGGCGGCACCACCTTGCCGTCCATCGACGACACCGGCCCCTGGCCTTCCGGGGAGTTCAGCATCTTGATGCACTGCTTCATGATCTTCAGCGACTGGCGCATCTCTTCCATCCGGATGAGATAGCGATCATAGCAATCGCCGTTCTTGCCGATCGGAATGTCAAAATCCAGCTCCGAATAGCACTCATAAGGTTGTGACTTGCGCAAATCCCACGCAGCACCCGAACCACGCACCATGACGCCGGAGAACCCCCAGGCAAAACACTCTTCCAGCGTCACGACACCAATATCGACATTGCGCTGCTTGAAAATCCGGTTTTCGGTGAGCAGGCCTTCAATATCGTCGAGCACCTTGGGATGATAATCGCAAAAACCGTCAATGTCGTCGATCAGGTCCTGGGGTAAATCCTGATGCACCCCGCCCGGGCGCACAAAGGCGGCATGCATGCGCGAGCCGGACGCGCGCTCGTAAAACACCATCAGCTTTTCGCGCTCTTCGAAGCCCCACAGCGGCGGCGTCAATGCGCCCACATCCATGGCCTGGGTGGTGACGTTCAGCAAGTGCGACAGAATACGGCCGATCTCGGAGTAAAGAACGCGAATGAGCTGCCCGCGAATCGGCACCGTGATCCCCATCAGCTTTTCGATGGCCAGCGCGTAGGCATGCTCCTGGTTCATGGGCGCGACATAGTCGAGGCGATCAAAATACGGCACCGCCTGCAGATAGGTCTTGGCTTCGATCAGCTTCTCGGTGCCGCGATGCAAAAGGCCGATGTGCGGGTCAACCCGTTCCACCACTTCACCATCCAGCTCCAGCACAAGGCGCAAGACACCATGGGCTGCAGGATGCTGCGGGCCAAAATTGATATGAAAGTTCCTGACTTGTGCCTCAGCCATCAGTTCTTCGCCTTCTCGTCGCCGGGCAACTCATATTCGGTGCCTTCCCACGGGCTGAGGTAGTCAAAGTTGCGGAATTCCTGAACCAGCTTCACCGGCTCATACACAACCTTTTTCTTCTCGTCGTCGTAGCGCACTTCAACATGACCGGTCATCGGGAAGTCCTTGCGCAGCGGATGACCGGCGAAACCGTAGTCTGTCAGGATGCGGCGCAAGTCCGGGTGACCTGAAAACAGGATGCCGTAAAGATCAAAGGCTTCGCGCTCAAACCAGTTGGCGGCCGGAAACACCTCTACAGCACTTGGCACCGGCGTGTCCTCATCGGTCTGCAGTTTCACCCGGACACGGGTGTTCTGATACGGGCTGAGCAGGTGATAAACCACATCAAAGCGCTGCTCGCGAGCCGGATAATCCACCCCGCAAATATCGATGAAGCAGACAAACTGGCAACTCGGGTCATCGCGCAGGAAACGCAGGACATCGACTATTCTGTCGCCATTGGTGTGCAGGACCAACTCGTCATGGGACATGGCATAGGTAACCCCCAGCTCCTGCAGCTCGGAGGCGATGTGCTCGCCAAGATCAATCAGGTTTTCATCCATTGTTTCTGCGCCTGGCCCCTAGCGTTCTATCGTGCCGGTTCGGCGGATCTTTTTCTGCAGTTGCAGGATACCGTATACCAGCGCTTCTGCGGTCGGCGGACAGCCCGGAATGTAAATGTCGACCGGTACAATGCGATCACAGCCGCGCACGACCGAATATGAGTAATGATAGTAGCCGCCGCCATTGGCACATGAGCCCATCGAGATCACGTAGCGTGGTTCGGGCATCTGGTCATAGACCTTGCGCAATGCAGGTGCCATCTTGTTGGTCAGCGTACCGGCCACAATCATGACGTCGGACTGGCGCGGGCTGGCGCGCGGTGCAAAGCCGAAGCGCTCAACGTCATAACGCGGCATGGACGCCTGCATCATTTCAACTGCACAACACGCCAGGCCAAAGGTCATCCACATTAAAGAGCCGGTGCGCGCCCAGTTGATCAGGTCGTCACTTGTCGTGACCAGGAAACCCTTGTCGGCCAGCTGGTCGTTGACCGACGAGTAAAACGCTTCCTGTTCCGGTGTCAGCACCGCAGGCGCAGCAGCAACTGCCGCCTTCAATGGCTGGCCGTTTTTGTCGATCAGTCCCATTCCAATGCCCCCTTGCGCCATTCATAGACGAAACCAATGGTCAGGATGGCGAGGAATATCATCATGGACCAGAACCCGAACACACCAACCTCCTTGAGCGAAATCGCCCACGGAAACAGGAATGCCACTTCAAGATCAAAGATGATGAAGAGAATGGCCACCAGGTAAAAGCGGATATCGAATTTCATGCGCGCATCGTCGAATGCGGCAAACCCGCACTCATAGGCCGACATCTTTTCGGGATCAGGCCGGCGGATGGCGATAATGAACGCCGATGCCATGAGGGCAATACCAAGACCAATGCATATTCCCATGAATATGACGATTGGCAGATAGTCCTGCAATAGTTCCGTCATCGTTCAGCACCTGTTGCACGGTGGCCGTTCAGCCACCTCAGCCCCTCTATTCGACTCTCGTTGCCTGTTGGGTGGTACCGCAGTGCAACAGGCGACGCAAGTCTGAATCCCGGCCTGCGTGTATGGTGGAAAACTGTTTTGCCAGCCGGATAATCTGCCATTCATCCTGTTTACCGGAAAACCCGGCCGAATGCAGCAAATTCAAGAATTATGAGGAGCGGTAAAATGGCGCGAGTGACGGGGCTCGAACCCGCGACCTCCGGCGTGACAGGCCGGCACTCTAACCAACTGAGCTACACCCGCGCGATGTAAGGCAAACCGGGCCTTGGCCCAATGGTTTGCGTTGGTTGGGGTGGATTACTCAGTTCGCTGTCGCAAGTCAAGCGGCCATCGCCCGATTATGCCCTCACAGGCAAAGAAATTAGCGCAGGCCCTAAGTCTCAGGCCTCATCAGGCTTCTTGCGCTTGATGGCCAGTTTCGGCGCATCATCCAGCACGCGTACCTCGCGCTGCGGGAACGGTATGGAGATATTATTGGCTTTCAGCGTGTCCCAGACAACCAGAAGAATGTCAGCGGTGAACTTGTTCTTGCCGTCATCCAGCCCCTTCGACCAGAATTCAACGGCCAGGTTGACACCTGAATCACCAAAGCCGCGCAATTCGGTATCCGGCGGTTCCGGATCGCTCAGCACAGACTTGTGTTTTGACACCGCCTCGCTCACCAGCCGGATGACTTCGTGAATGTCGCTCTCATAAGCGACTGAAAATTCCACCTCGAAGCGCTGGCGCGGGTCATCACGGGTCCAGTTGATGAAACTGGTGGTGATGAATTTCTCATTCGGCACCATGATTTCCTTGCCGTCAAAGGTCTCCAGCGTCGAAGATCGCATGTTCAGTTCTTTCAGGATACCGGCCTTGCCGTCTTCCATTTCGATGTAATCACCAACGCCAAGTGAACGCTCCAGCAGGATGATGATACCTGAAATGAAATTGGAGGCGATCTGCTGCAGTCCGAACCCAAGCCCGACACCCAAGGCACCGCCGAACACCGTCAGCGCAGTCAGGTCGAGCCCGAGTATCTGGAGCAGCAGGATAAAGACAATGATGAACAGCACGATCTCGAACAGTTTGGCGAACAGTTCCTTGGTCGCCTTGTCGAGGTCCTTCTGATTGCGGATTGCCCGTTGACCCGCCGTCGTCGACATCCGGCCCAGCCAGAACAGCAGGCCACCGAACACAGCCGCCTTGGCAAGGAAGTAAAGCGAGATTCGAATGTTGCCGACTTCCAGTGACACCCCGTCCAGGAAGGCGCTGGTCTCGTCCCACCAGCCAAACACCTGCAAGGTGGCAATGGGGATGCCGACATAAATAGCTGCAGCGCGCACCAGAGAATGAGTGATGAACCGGTTTATCGCGGCATACAGCACGCCAACGACACCGACAGACTGGGCAATCCGGACCAGCCAGGCACTGCCGACAGCGGCGAGGCAAATCTGTATGGCGATTGCGAGGAACAGAACCGCGACCACCGGGAAAAGCAGGTCCCGCAAGGAATGGGCAAAATTAAGCCAGCGGGCAAACTTGTGATCATCAGCCACCGGCTCGCGCAGTAGCGCGACGCGCTTGCGAAGTTGCGCCGCAACGATGCGCGCGACAAGAACCGCAATAGCGATTGCACCAACCTGGGCATAAAACTGGGGAGATGTTGCCCACCCGGCAATCTTGTCCAGCAACTCCAGCCCAGTGGCCTTCAACTCTTCAATTGAAAGCATGGTGGATGGCGCCTTCTGACTGGTGGGATGGTGGGCGATGACAGGCTCGAACTGCCGACCCTCTCGGTGTAAACGAGATGCTCTACCAACTGAGCTAATCGCCCCCACTAATCTGAGCGATGTATTAGCGCTCTGTGCGCCTTTGAGCAAGCGCCGTTTTAAATAAATTTGGCCCTGCGCCTTTTCTGAAGAGCACGCAGGGCCTGATGTATGCCTGTGACCCCGAGCAGGGTCGCGGCTGGAAGCCGGCTTGTTCTAGCCGTTGACAGCCTCCTTGAGGATTTTACCAGCTTTGAACTTGGCGTTCTTGGATGCCGGAATATCGATGGCACGACCGGTGCGCGGATCGCGACCTGTAGATGCGGCACGCTGGCCTACTGAGAATGTGCCAAAGCCGACAAGGCGCACATCATCACCCTGCATAAGGGCTTTCTGGATGTTAGCCAGAGTTGCTTCAATTGCCTCGCCTGCTTCACCCTTGGTGAGCTTGGCGTCTTCAGCAACTTTTGAGATGAGATCGTTTTTGTTCATGTGAATGGATCCTTTCACCAGATTTCCGACAATGGATACTCAAGTACGAACGCCTCGTGTATTGAAAGTCGCGGATTTCAGCCAATTAATGCAAGGGCAATGCGCAATTGCCTGAAAAACCATCATGTTTACATGCACTTATTGATCCGCAGTTTTATGGCTGGATTTGGCCAAAAACTGGGATTTGCGCATTTTTGACAAATTTGATTCGCAGAACCCGTTGATTTCAAACCGTTTTGATGAACCTCAACCAGCCCTTTTGCCCGCGATCCGCCAGCCCGGTGACGCCTGTTCACAACCGCCAATGCAGCCTGGCAACCACACCGTGCACTTAGGCCAACACCAACAACCAAAGGGCGCGACCAGAATATCTGATCGCGCCCTGAAATGCATCGTGGTGCGTGAAAACTGCGGCCGGCTTAAAGCCGGTAACATGCAATCAGTGAGCCGTTACGCTTTCACCGGATGCCTTTGCTGCATCAGCTGCAGCTTTGGCAGCCGCCTCTTCAGCCGCCTCGTCCCATTCGATAGCCTCAGGTTCCGACACAAGCGCATGTTTCAGCACTTCATCAGCGTGAGACACCGGCACGATTTCCAGACCGTTCTTCACATTATCCGGAATGTCGGCCAGATCCTTGGCGTTCTCTTCCGGAATAAGCACCTTGGTAATACCACCGCGCAATGCCGCAAGCAGTTTTTCCTTGAGCCCGCCGATCGGCAACACCCGGCCTCGAAGCGTGATTTCACCCGTCATGGCCACTTCCCGCCTGATCGGAATACCGGTCAAAACAGATGTAATGGCGGTCACCATCGCAACACCGGCAGACGGACCGTCTTTTGGCGTTGCACCTTCAGGCACGTGCACGTGAATATCCTTCTTGTCGAACACCGGTGGTTTGACACCAATGTCCGTTGACCGGGAGCGGACATAGGATGATGCAGCCGAAATCGACTCCTTCATCACATCGCGCAGGTTGCCGGTCACGGTCATCTTGCCCTTACCCGGCATCATCACCGCCTCAATGGTCAGCAATTCGCCGCCCACTTCGGTCCATGCAAGCCCGGTAACGACACCGACCTGATCTTCCATTTCCGCCATACCATAGCGATATTTCTGGACGCCGAGGAAATCGGCCATGTTCTTGGCTGTGACCTTGACCTTCTTTTTGGCGCCCTTGGCGAGAACGATTTCCTTCACCGCCTTGCGGCAAAGCGTATTCAATTCACGCTCCAGGTTACGCACACCTGCTTCGCGGGTGTAGCGGCGCACAACTTCGGTCAACCCGTCATCAGAGAGTTCGAATTCGGTCTTGTCGAGACCGTGATTCTCAAGCGCTTTCGACAGCAGGTGCCGGCGGGCGATCTCGAATTTTTCGTCTTCGGTGTAACCGGCAATCCGAATGATTTCCATGCGGTCCATCAACGGGCCGGGAATGTTCAGCGAGTTCGCCGTGGTCACGAACATTACATTCGACAGATCGTATTCAACTTCCAGATAATGGTCCATGAAGGTTGAATTCTGTTCGGGATCGAGAACCTCCAGCAATGCAGATGACGGATCACCCCGGAAATCCATGCCCATCTTGTCAATCTCGTCGAGGAGGAAGAGCGGGTTGGACTTCTTGGCCTTCTTCATCGACTGGATGACCTTGCCGGGCATCGATCCGATATAGGTGCGCCGGTGACCGCGGATTTCAGCTTCATCACGTACACCGCCGAGCGACATGCGCACATATTCACGGCCGGTCGCCTTGGCGATCGACTTTGCCAGCGAGGTCTTGCCGACGCCGGGAGGACCGACCAGGCACAGAATTGGCCCGCGCAGCTTGTTGGCACGCGCCTGTACCGCAAGATATTCCACGATACGTTCCTTGACCTTCTCCAGACCGTAATGATCCGACTCAAGCACGGCCTCGGCCTTGGCGAGGTCATTTTTCACACGGGACTTCTTGCCCCACGGTATGGACAGCAACCAGTCCAGATAATTGCGTACAACCGTGGCTTCCGCAGACATCGGAGACATCTGCTTGAGCTTCTTCATTTCCGCGTTGGCCTTTTCACGGGCCTCCTTGGACAATTTGGTCTTGGTGATGCGCTGTTCCAGTTCGGCCATCTCGTCATGGTCATCGCCATCACCGAGTTCCTTCTGGATCGCCTTCATCTGTTCGTTGAGATAATATTCGCGCTGGGTCTTCTCCATCTGGCGCTTGACCCGCGAGCGAATACGCTTTTCGACCTGCAGCACCGAAATCTCGCTCTCCATCAGGCCATAAACCTTTTCGAGGCGACGGGCGACGGACGCGGTCTCCAGCAGTTCCTGCTTCTCGGAAATCTTGATTGCAAGATGGGCCGCGATGCTGTCGGCCAGTTTGGCATAGTCGTCGATCTGGGTGATCGAAGACACGGCTTCCTGAGGCACCTTCTTGTTCAGCTTTACATAGCTTTCAAACTGCGTAACAGCCGTGCGGGCAAGCGCTTCGGTTTCCCCGCCATCAGCATCAGACCCGTCAATTGTAACGGCCTTGGCCTCAAAGAAATCAGCGCGGTCTGTGTACGACACAATCTGCGCCCGTTCCAGGCCTTCAACCAAAACCTTGACCGTGCCGTCAGGCAGTTTCAGCAACTGCAGAATCGAACCGATGGTGCCCACTTCGTACATCTGATCGGCAGTTGGATCGTCATCGGATGCGTTCTTCTGGGCGACCAGAAGTATCCTCTTGTCCTCGCGCATCACTTCTTCGAGCGCTGCAATGGACTTTTCACGCCCGACAAACAGGGGCACAATCATGTGTGGGAACACAACAATGTCGCGCAGTGGCAAAACTGCGAAAACGTCTTCGATCGTGGCTGTTTTCTTTTTAGTCATTCAATGTCCTTTCGGTGGAACCCGAAGCGGCCAAGCGGCCTTTTTTCAACCATGTACTGGAGTTTTAAACGCTGTACCAACGCGCCCGGAC
>JABDRA010000622.1 GCA_013041995.1 Anderseniella sp.
CTCGTTGCAGGTCACAGGGAATGTCATTGCCTCAACCATATGCCGGGATGCCAAGCAAATCACGAATCTTCGGCACCTGATCAATGGCCCAGCGCACCTGTTGTATGTCATGTCCGCTCATCTGCGCGGGGTCAATGCTGTTGCCCAGTTTCAAACCGGCTTCTATGTCCCGCAATTGCTGACGCAGAATTGCAGACAGCAGTATCTTGTGGGCTTCGATCAGGTCATCGATGACATGGGCGGCCTCGACACCGGCCGCGCGCGCAGCCTCAAAGCGGCTGGGTGTGGATGGTTCGGAAACACCATGCCGCAGGGCCAGTACCCGTGCGGCAGAGAACAACGGCATCAACCCGGCTCGTTTCAAGTCCACCCGTCCGTCTTCGAGCTTCCATTTGCCGAACCAGCCTACTGGCGACGTAAACTCTCCGGCCCGCATCTGCATGGCGTTCAGGAACCCGTGCGCATTTTGCGCCGCGCGCAATGCATCCATTCGCAAGGTATCCAGCAAGGTGCTGTCACCGTGCACGGTTTTGGCGTCAAAGAAAATATCGGCGTTGAGAATGTCCTCTGGCCGTGATTTCGACAGCCATTGCGATAACACATCGCGCCAGTGGCTGGCGTCCATGCGCCATTCACTGTTGGACGCCATGATGCCACCCTTGCAATGGCTGACACCGGCATCGTTGAGAGTATCGGCTACAATGGTTCCCAGATCGGCAAACCAGCGGTCGGCTTCACCGCCCGGATCACCCTTGCCAAACACAATGGCATTGTCCTGGTCCATGGCAAGCAGGCTTTCTCCACGCCCGCCGGATCCAAGTACAAACATCGCATAAGGCTGCGGCGGCGGACCTTTCCCCCGCAACTCCATTGCCGCTTCGCCCAGAAGGCATGCCCGTTGGGTAAGAGAGCGCAACTCCCGTGATATCACTGCCGCGATATCGCGCGGATCAACGTCTTCCGAGACCAGTGCGCGAACCACTGTGGTCAGGCGCGCCCAGACCTTGCCGAGCTCTTCGGTGCTGCCTGCGGTATCAATGTCGTTTCCCAGCGCAACTGCCGTGTCGGCGCGCTGCTTGAGCAGGTCCCGGGCGCTTAGCGCGCCAACCAACTTTCCGTCTGCCCCGGTTACGCCAAGATGGCGAAACCCGCGACGGGCCATTATCGATATTGCTCGGTAAACGAATTCATCGGCTGCAACGGTGACCAGGGGAAAAGCCGCAAATCTGCTGACCGGCATAGCCAGCGCCGTTGTGCCGTTGGCCCCGATGGCGCGCAATATGTCGCGCTCGGTCAAAATACCAGGTTCATCAGATCCGGCGCCCGGTTTGACAAAAACCGAACTGATCTGCTCGCGCAACGCCAGTGTCAGCGCTGCCGACATTTTCGTGGTGCCGGAAACGCTCAGGGGCGGGGAGTGCATGATGTCGCCGGTGCGGTGACGGTATGGAAAGCTGTCAATACGGGCATAGTCAGTGATGTTCACAGGTGCGGTACGTCCGGAATCCACCACGTCATGCCATCCCGCCTGCGCCTCGCTGTGACGACGCGAAGTGCGTTCCAGGCAGGCCCGCTCGGCTTGCGCCAAGGTGATGATGCCGCGCTGTTTCAGTTTCGGCAACAGTGCCTGGAACACGTGAAGTGCCACTGTTGCATCACCCAGCGCGCGGTGCCGGCCTGCTAACGGAACACCAAGCCAGGCGGCCGCAGTGTCGAGGGATTGTTCCGGCAGGTCTTGTGCGACCAGTTCAACAAGATGCCGCACATCCAGGCTTCTGGGCGCACTCCAGCGTAGGCCGTAACGATGATGTTCTGCTTTCAGGACGGCAAGGTCAAAACCGATCGAGTAACCGATTACAATGGCATTTCCGGTCCATTGCGAAAACATCGGTATCACGTTAGCGATACCATCTGCGTTCGCCACGTCCGCATCGGTTATGGTGTGTATGGCCGTGGAGGAAGCCGGGATTGCAATACCGGGATTGACCAACACCTGAAATGCAGTATCACGTTCGGCGCGCCCATCGGTGATGCGAACCGCGGCAATCTCGACAATCCGGTCAGATGCAGTATTGAGACCGGTCGTCTCGGTGTCCATAATCACTGCCGGTACCAGGCTCAATGGCAAAGCTGAAAAGCCGGCTTTTTCAACCATGAAACTCACTGTCTTATCCTTCCAACGAGGATTTGTTTTCGCTGACGTCGCGGGCAATTGCGTCTGCGTCGAGGCGCCTGGCAAACTGTTCGCGAATATCTACCCACGCGAATCTCAGGGAATTTTCGACAATCTCTGCATCAAACTTCTTGTACCTCTCGGCGATGGGAGCCCATCGCAATAGTGCAGCCGGCGATCGGGTGAAGTTCGCTGGCAGCAGGGCCCCGAAGTTCCAGTCAGTGCCCTCCAGTCGACGGTCAAATTCCGCAATTACCTGATCGTGGTCAATACCCTCAGCGG
>JABDRA010000633.1 GCA_013041995.1 Anderseniella sp.
ATCAACAGCTACGGCCATATCGGTGACGGGAATATTCATCACAACGTCATTCCTCCAGCCGGCGTGACCAAAGCCGACTTTTTGACATCTAATCCCGGCATCATCGACGCCGTCCGTATGGCCATTAACGAGACCAGCCACCGTCATGGCGGGTCGATCAGTGCCGAACACGGCATTGGCAGGCTCAAGACACGTGACCTGGAAAGCTTTGCCGACGAGGCAAGATACGACGCCATCAGGCGTATCAAGTTTGCACTGGACCCCAATAACATCATGAATCCAGGGGTTCTCATCAATTGAACCGAGAACACCGGCAGAGGAGATCATCTTGAGGCGGGAAGGGGTATCGCTTCCACCGTGACTGCTTGTCACAATGAGTTTCAAGGCGTTAGTCTTGCCAGTTGGATCAGCTATCGAAGATCGTGCATTTATGGCAGACATCAAGGCACCAGTCGTCTGGCGCGACATGGATCAGGCGGCGCTCGATGCCGCCTATGATCAAAACGTTTACGCTCCCAATCGATTGCAGTTACTGGAGCGCTACTCCGCCAATAGCGACACGACCCGTTCAGTGCTCGGTGCGCCGCAACGCTTTGGGTATGGCGAAACGGAGATCGAAGGCCTGGACATCTACCGGAGCACCCGTACAAATGCTCCCATACAGATATTTATTCATGGTGGTGCATGGCGGTCCGGTACGGCGGCCCAGTACGCCTTTCCAGCGGAAGTTTTCGTCAGGGCTGGAGCCCACTTTGTGGTGCCCGATTTCGACTGGGTGCAAGTTCACAACGGCGATCTGAGGCCGATGGTGGCCCAGGTCCGCAGGGCAATTGCATGGGTCGCGCGCAATGCCGGGAAATTCGATGGTGATCCAGACCGCATTTATCTGGCCGGACACTCGTCGGGCGCGCATCTCGCCGGTGTCGCGTTGACCACGGATTGGGGCGGTGAATTCGGCTTGCCGTCGAACATCATAAAGGGGGCCTTGCTGTGCAGCGGGATGTACGACCTCAAGCCGGTCCGGCTATCTGCCAGGAGTTCCTATGTCTCAATTACTGAAGAGATCGAACACGAATTGAGTGCGATGCGCCACCTGGAGGCAATCGTGCCTCCACTTGTCGTTGCCTACGGCACCCTTGAGACACCGGAGTTCCAGCGCCAGTCAAAGGAGTTTGCAGCAGCACTCACTGCTCGCGGCCATCCGGTTGACTTGCTCGTGGCGGAGCACTGCAATCATTTTGAGATATTGGAGACGCTCGCCAATCCTTACGGCCTGCTTGGTCAAGCAGCGCTGGCCCAAATGGGATTGGATTCATCGAGGCTCTAGCACTTTGAAAACTATACTGATCTTGCAAACTGAAAGAGTTGAACATGGCTGATATCCGAAAGATTATTACTTTCCGCGAGACTATCCTTACGGAGATGGGACAACGTCTCGAAGACAAGATCACACGTGCTGCCGGACTCGCCGTCGTGCGCAACCCGCTGGCAGGCAGATTTGAGCAGGACCTGACACCGTTGTTCGAGATAGGCCGTGAAATTGGCGACCTGCTGTCTGCACAGATTGTGGAACTCCTCGACCGGCCGGCAGTGACCTATGGCAAGGCAGCGCTTGTCGGCCTCAATGGTGAAATGGAGCATGGTGGTGCGTGCATTCATCCGATGCTCGGCAAACCGATGCGCACTGCGGTCGGTGGGGGAAAGGCGGTTATCTCATCCAATGTCAAGATTGCCTCAGCCGGAACAGCTCTCGACATGCCGCTTGGCCACAAGGACGAAGCCTGGTCTTTTGATCATTTCGACACCATGACAATGTGCGTGGCAGACGCGCCGCGTCTGGACGAGATCGTCGTCATGCTGGCATTTGCCGATGGCGGCAGGCCAGTCCCAAGGTGTGGCTCAGGACCCATCTGATATCATTCCAGCAAGGATGCGGCGTATCACGCTTGTTATCCGATCCGGCGGGCGGCGTCCGCGCCTTCGGCGGTGGCAATCTGAACGGTGCGTGGCGCCACGCTGTCACCCACAACTTCGACCTGGGCAAACCGCGCCCGGGCCGCTGCCTCGAGGTCGGAGACAACACGGTTGCCCCGCCAGTCCACCAGCAGGTCTGCGTTGGCAATCTCGCCTGCGTCTCCGGTATAGATATTGCGGGTTAAAACCTTGCCCTTCGCAAGTCCGGTTACTGTCTCCATCGGCCGGAACGCCACGCCGCGCTGGAGCAGGAAGCGGTAGAGTTGCGTGCGCACCGTGCCATCTACATGCTCGCCCACCGCCGGGTCGCCGGTCACCACCGTTACCTGCACTCCGGCTTCGGCCAGAACCTCGGCAGCGGCCAGGCCGTTACGCCTTCCGCCTTCATCTGCGATCACAGCATGGCGCGCGCCTGAACCTGCCGTTTGCATCAACACGTCGGCTGGAGTTGCCATGCTTATGCCGGAACCAGACTTGCCCGGCAATTCGCGTACCGTTAACGGCACCGACCCGGTGGCCAGGATCACTGCATCTGCGCGAATTTGGTCGAGGTCATCCGGCTCCAGCCGGGTGTTCAGTTTTATCGGGACCTGCGCCCTTGCCAGTTCCTGCTCATACCAGTCAACTGATAGCCCATACTCCCTGGCAAACGGCGAATTTGCCCACAGTCTCAGTTGCCCGCCAATCTGCGCGCTTGTCTCGTACACAGTCACCTGATGGCCAAGGGCGGCTGCTCGTCGCGCCGCTTCCAGTCCTGCCGGGCCTGCACCGATAACTGCCACCCGTTGCGGTCGGGTCACTGGCTTGTCGGCGGCAAACTCAAGTTCGCGAGCAGCCTCGGGGTTGTGGAAACAGCGCACTGGTTTGCCGCTCACCGCCTGATTGATGCAGACGTTCGCCCCGACACACGGGCGTATCGTGTTGGCTTCGCCGGCTTTGACCTTGGCTACGATATCCGGGTCCGCAATATGCCCCCGTGTCATTCCGACCATATCCGCCTCGCCTCGCGCCAGGATCTGTTCGGCCAGTCCCGGGTCCGTCACCCGGCCGGTTACGAACACCGGAACTGTAACTGCCGTGCGGATGCGCGCTGCCAATGGCGCAAACAGACCGTGCGGCGCCGGGCTTGCCGGCCAGTGTTCCCAGCGCATGATGCGGTCATAGTTGGTGCCGGCCACGACGTTGAGATAGTCCAGTGACCCTGCCTCGCTGAGCAGGGCCGCGATCTCGGCCATGTCATCATTGTCCAGCCCGCCCGCCATCTTCTCATCGCCGGCAATGCGCATGCCGACGATCAGATCGGGTCCCACGGCTGCACGCACCGATGCGGCTGCTTCCAGGGCAAAACGAACCCGGTTTCGGATGCTACCGCCATAGTCATCGCGGCGCTGATTGCTGGCGGGTGAAAAGAAGGCGCCCGGCAGATAGCCGAAGGCGCCCAGAATTTCCACTCCGTCAAGTCCTGATAACCGCACTTTGGCGGCGCCTGCCCCGTAGGCCGCCACCAATTCGGCGATGTCAGCACGCGTCATCTGGCGTGGCATGATCTTGAGGACCTGCGACGCCACCGGGGAGGGCGCCCACAGGGGTCTTCCGATATCAGAATAGTCCACTGTGGCTACGCTGTGTCCCAACTGTACCAGAAATGTTCCATCATGCGCGTGTACCGCATCGGCAAGCCGGCCAAGACCATCCTCCACGCCGGGCTGCGTCAGGTCTATGCCGCGTCCGGAATTGGCGTGGCCGGTATGATGAAATCCGCTTGTGCCCGTCATCTGCAGGCCGGCGCCGCCCTGGCTCCGGCGGGCGTGATAGGCGATGAAGGCTGGGTTGGCATGACCTGCTTCCTCCAATCCAGGGATATGACCTGTCACCAGGACCCGGTTGCGAATGGTTCGTGCACCGATCTTGAGTGGCGACATCAGATGCGGAAAGTCAGCGACCATGGGACAGCGCTCCTCAGATGAGTGTCGGCGGCAACGGACCCATCTCGACCGATAACGATCTGATGGCCAGCTTCGTGTATTCAGATTGTAGCTTTGGGCTGGCATTGGCAAGTCCGGGACATCGCCATCTCATCTGTCTTCTCAAAAGCGATCATAAAGTATTCTCACTTTTTGCAGGCACGTCTTACTTTGCATCTGACAAGATAAGATCGGAGGCTTTTTCGCCGATCATGACGATAGCGGCATTGGTATTTCCTGAGACGAGGCGCGGCATGATGGAACCATCTGCGATCCTCAATCCATTTATGCCCCGCACCTTGAGTTCCGGAGTAACAACGCTATCGCTGCCTGTGCCCATGGAGCAGGTTCCGACAGGATGATAGACCGTCGCGCCCGCGGTACGGCAGAATTGCAGCAGTCCGTCGTCACTTTGCACGTCGGCTCCAGGTTCCATTTCCTCGGCCAGAAAGGGTTTCATTGCATTTGACCCAAGGATTGACCGCAACTTTTTCAGGCCATTGATATTGGCGACGCGGTCGATCTCCTATGACAGATAATTCACCCTTATCGCTGGCGCTTCGAACGGGTCGGCACACCTGACATGGATGGTTCCGCGGCTCTGCGGGCGGAGCTGGCAGACAGAGGCCGTGAAGCCGGAGAACGGATGCAGCTTCTCGCCCATTTTGTCCGAACTGAACAGGATGAAATGGATCTGAATGTCCGGTGAGACCAAGGAGGGATCTGTCTTGAAGAAGGCAGCCGCATATCCCGCGCTGACGGCCAGCGGGCCGGTGCGGAAAAGTGCATAGTTCAGGCCCGATTTCACCTTGCCGAACAACGACCGATTGGCGTCATTCAATGTGACGGGTTGTTTGCTGCGCAGTACCATCCGTATCTGAAAGTGGTCTTGCAGGTTTTCTCCGACAGCACGCAAATGACACACGACAGGAATGCCGAGATCGTTCAGGATATCTGCGTTGCCAATGCCCGATAACTCCAGGAGCTGAGGAGAGTTGATCGCCCCTCCGCAGAGGATGACCTCTCCGGATGCGGCTGCGAACCTGGCAACTCCTTTCTGGACAAACTCCACCCCGGCCGCAGTGCCGTCTTTGACCTGTACCCGCGTGACATGGGCATGGGTTTCAATACGCAAATTGTTACGCGACCTGGCGGGATTGAGATATCCCACCGCGGTGCTGCAGCGCCGACCGTTGCGTGACGTGGTCTGGAAATAGCCGACACCTTCTTGCTGGTCGCCATTGAAGTCGTGGTTTAGAGGCAGTCCCTGTTCGACACCGGCGTTGATAAAAGCGTCGCACAAGGGGTGCGTCTCGCGTTGATCTGAAACGGCAAGAGGTCCGCCTATACCATGCAGGCGGTCTTCGCCGCGCTGCTGATCTTCTGCGCGCCTGAAATATGGCAGGACGTCAGCGTAAGACCATCCGGAATTGCCCAACTGACCCCAAAGGTCGAAATCTTCCTGCTGTCCGCGTATGTAGAGCAGCCCGTTGATCGAGCTTGTCCCGCCAAGGATCTTGCCGCGCGGCTGGTATATCCTGCGTCCATCCAGCTCTGGTTCAGGTTCGGTTTCGTACATCCAGTTGACCTTGCGGTTCCTGAAAGTTTTTGCGTAACCGATGGGGATGTGGATCCAGGGATTTAAATCACGTCCACCTGCTTCCAGCAGCAGGACCTTATGTCGTCCGCAGGCGGTGAGGCGGTTCGCCAGGACACATCCAGCCGACCCGGCTCCGACGATGATGTAGTCATAGGTGCCAATTGTCGATCCCGCCACATCACTCGCAGAGCGTTTGGGTCCATAAAAATCATGCATGGTTTGACGCCATTCTCAATTGGTCACAGAGTACCAGAAGTTCCACGAGCCGCGAGTTTCATCAGGGACAGGTGACCTCGATCAGGTAGGGGCCTTCGCTTTGCAAGCCCGCCTGCAACGCCGTGCAGAAACTCTCCATGTCATCAGCTCTCGCGCCCGAAACGCCGTGTCCGCGAGCCAGGGAAACCCAATCAATCAGAGGTTCCTCGACATCAAACATTGCGCTGGCATTCTGCCCGTAGCTGTCAACGCCGACATTGGCCAGTTCGTGCCGCAGGATCTGATAACCGCGGTTGGCAAATATGATTACGGTGATGTCCAGGCTCTCCCGCGCCATCGTCCACAGCGATTGCAGCGTGTACATCGCCGATCCGTCGCCTGTCAGCGCGATGATCTTCCGGTCAGGACAAGCGATCGCGGCGCCAACAGCACAGGGCAGGCTGTATCCTATCGCTCCCCCGG
>JABDRA010000638.1 GCA_013041995.1 Anderseniella sp.
GGCTGTGGCAGGGGTTTGGTGTGAAGCGAAGCCGCTCGGTGCCCTTGGGGACCGTCGGATAATTGATCGGCTGGACATAAATGCCCGCGTTATCAAGCAGCCAGTCTGAGATCCATTTGCACTTGGCCGCATCGCCGACCATGACCGGCACGATGTGGCTTTCATTCGGCATGTGCGGAATGCCGGCCTTGTCGAGACCGGCACGCAGGGCTGCCACCATCTCGCGCTGTTGCAACCGTTCTGTATCGGACTGCTTCAGGTGCTTGATCGAGGCGATGGCCCCGGCCGCCACGGCAGGCGGCAGCGCGGTGGTGAAGATGAAACCGGAGGCAAACGAGCGCACGAAATCGCACAGCTGTGTTGATGCAGTAATGTAACCGCCCATGACACCGAAGGCCTTGCCCAGCGTTCCTTCAATGACGTCGAGCCGGTGCATAATGCCTTCACGTTCGGCGACACCGCCGCCGCGCGGGCCATACATGCCGACGGCGTGGACTTCGTCCAGGTAAGTGAGCGCATTGTGCTTTTCAGCCACGTCGCAGATTTCAGCAATGGGTGACATATCACCGTCCATGGAATAGACGCTTTCAAACGCCACCAGCTTGGGCCGGTCCGGATCGACAGCGGACAATAAGCGGTCAAGGTCTTCCGGGTCATTGTGCTTCCAGATATGGCGTTCGGCCTTGGAGTGGCGAATGCCCTCGATCATCGAGGCATGATTGTCTGCATCGGAGAACACCGCACAGCCGGGCAGTTTCGACGCAAGCGTGCCCAGCGAAGCCCAGTTGGAGACGTAGCCGGAGGTGAAGATCAGGGCTGCTTCCTTGCCGTGCAAATCGGCCAGTTCGCGCTCAAGCTCGACGTGATGATGATTGGTGCCGGAAATATTGCGGGTTCCGCCGGCACCGGCGCCACACTGCTCGATGGCGGCGGTCATGGCCGCGATGACATCCTTGTTCTGACCCATGCCGAGATAGTCATTGGAACACCACACCGTGACGTCGGATGTGGATCCGTCAGGCTGGTATCTGGTGGCTTTTGGGAAGCTGCCATTGTGCCGTGCCAGGTCGGCAAAAACGCGATAATGTCCTTCCTCGTGCAGGCTGTCGAGCGCGGTGTTGAAATAATTATTGTAGTCCATGTTAGCCTCCCATTGGCTCGGTCATAAATTGTTCTTGCATCACTCTGCTGGAGTCGTGATGGGCTCCTGTAGTCCGGTAATAGCTTCATCTGCGGTTTTGTGTGACTTCAGACCCCATTGCCAAAGTGCCGTAGCGGGCAACGGGACGACCATGAACCAGTGTTCGAGGATCGCCAGCGCAAGCAGCGCAGTGAGCATGGTAAAGCCTGTCTGAACGAAACCGCCTGCCTCAGCCGCAAATGCTATGTGGGCAAGGGCGGCCGCCGCCAGCGTCGACAACGTAACTGAAAACGGAAACAGCCCGTTCATCGGCCGGTGGCGGAAGTAACTGCCCAGATAGCGCATGTGTTCGGGCAGGAATTCTTCCGAAAGATTGACTGCACCCAGGAACACGTTGAGCTTGGCGCTTTGGCGCATCACCCACAATACCAGGTAAGTCCACAGGGCTATCTGGTTCGGGTGGTCCCAGGTCAGGAACACGATAATGCCGCCAACGGCCAGTGTCGCCAGCTCATGCCACAAAATTGCAGCAATCGCGTAGCGTACGCGCCGGAAACCCATGGCGTCTGCCGGGCAGGGCGTCTTGCGCGGGCCGGTTATGGCGCCGGTCAGGAACGTGACTTCCTGCCAGCCCCAGGCAATCAGACCGAAAGTGAACCCCAGATAGGCCGCTGAGGCGGTTGTTGTCTGCGCAACTTCAGCAATGCCAAACAGAGCGGCAGCCAGCAACGCAGTCATGCCGGCGATCGTCCACTTGAATGTTTTTCTGGCCAGACCGTCCAAATAGATGATGACCCCGGTGGTAAACCACCAGACAAACACCGTGAACAGAAATGGCCAGAGATAGGCCTGCATTGAAATTGCCTCCAAGGCGGTCAGTAAGCCGGTTGCAGCCGGCTGGTGTCAGGTATCTTGTTGGTCTTTACCGGCACGAAATAGAGCCGGACGAATGCGGACGCGGCCAGTGTTGCCAGGCCCGCCCGTTTGATGTTGCCCATGATGCCGCCCTGTTCCTGGGCTTTGGTCATGGCCTTGTTGACCTTCAGCAAACGCTTCAGGCCGGCCCGGAAAGCCGGATTGTCGAGATCAAGGGTGATGGGGAAGACCTGTTCGGAGATTTCCGAGGTGATGCGGAAGACCTTGAAGTCATAATCGTCGATGTCCATGCCAAGCGCCTTGTGGAACTCCGGTCTTGCATGGTCGCGCAGGTACATGGTCGCGAACACGGCCACCAGGAAGAACCTGATCCAGTACTTGTTGCGGCCGGCCAGCAGATCCGGGTTGGCGCGCATCAGCAAGGCAAATGCCTCACCATGGCGGAACTCATCATTGCACCATTTCTCAAACCATTTGAAAATCGGATGGAAGCGCAGTTCGGGATGACGCTCAAACTGCCGGAAAATGGTAATGTAGCGCGCATAGCCGATCTTCTCCGACAGGTATGTCGCGTAGAATATGAACTTGGGGCGGAAGTAGGTGTATTTCTTGGCTTTGGTCAGAAAGCCCAGATTGACGCCGATATCGAAGTCTTTCAGCGCATCGTTGATGAAGCCTGCATGACGCGCTTCATCGCGGCTCATCAGGCCGAACAGTTCACATATATCCGGGTTTGTGCCACGCTTGCGCATCTCCTTGTACAGGATGCAGCCGGAAAATTCGGCAGTCAGCGAACTGACCAGGAAGTCGACCAGTTCGGTACGCAATCCTTCGGGAAGCTCGGACAGGTCGATGTTTTTCCATTCTTCGGTGCGCTTGAAGTGTCCCTTGTTGGGGTCCGCCTTCATTTCATTGATCAGCACGTCCCACTCTTCGCGCACCGAGGATACGTCCATCTTGTCGAGTGCTTCAAAATCGGTGGTGTAAAACCGTGGGCTGAGGACGGTTGTTTCCTCCGCCATCTGTTGCGTGTCGGCAGGCGCAATTGAAAGGTTTTCTATGGTCATAACTCACTCCCTGAGGAAAAACTGAATTCCAGCAATTCCATGAATTCAAGATCACCGGTGGCCTTGGTCCAGACCCGTTCCAGTGGATTGGCCCGTTTCACCGTTGCGGTGCGGCGAAGCACTTGTTTCTCGCCATATGGCACGATGATCGGATCTCCGTGCACCTTGATGGTATCGCCAGGCTGCATTGCGATGCCACCGTCCAGTTCGACATGGGCATGCAGGCTTTCAAATGTGTGTTCGACTTCTATTGTGCAGCCAACGTCAAACTCACGCTGGTCGCCGATTTCGCTTACTGCGGTGGTTGATGTCATGGCTAGTTTGCTCCCGTGCGTAATAGCCTTGCGAAGACCTGGGCATTTGTTTGACCAAACGCGTCAAGCGCGATGGTCCGTCCGGTTGCCAGATCGATCAGTTGTATCATTCCTGAAGACGTCCGCGTCACCCTGAAGGGTACATCCTGGCCAAAACCTCTTGTCATGCGGTTCTGTGCCAGGCCCCTCAACGTAGCTCTCAGAAATCCGTTGGTGCCTGGTGCCAGTTCGCTCAGTTGGCCGCCAGTCTTGCCATCCACAACACTGACACCACCGTTCGTCGTGTCCATGAAGAAAATGTCGCGGCTTTCAACGATAGTGACATCAGCAACCTGCGTTGGATCAAATCCGGAGACACGGGCCACGCCGACCACTGCAACAAGTGCAATGATGCCCACGCAGACAAACAATACCGGCTTGTCGGCTTTGCTGTGTCGGGTGTTGCCTGGCATGTCGTTGTCTCCGGTCGTGTTCATCAGGCTGATGCCGCGCCGTGCAATCCGGCATTTGCTTGTTTGTCCTTTGCAGGCC
>JABDRA010000351.1 GCA_013041995.1 Anderseniella sp.
CATCAAGGGTGCATCGATGCCAAACCGGTCCATGGCGTGTTGCACCGCCTTGATCAAAAGCGAGATGCGCGAGATCAGGCGCGCATTAAGGGCCGCGGTCAGCGCCCGTCTGGGCGCGTCCAGGGCAGATGCCAGTTCAGTCGATACAGTAACCGGCAGGGAGGTCTTGCCGGTAATGAAATCCCGTGCAGCCAGTTCATGGGCCGGATTGCGGACAGCAAACTGTGAGGCCACGGCAAAAGCCTCGACGGCGGCCCCGTGTTTGTCGACAACATCGGCAAGCGCTGCCACATCCAGCTTTGCGGCTTCGCCGCCATTGTGATCATGGCCGCCGGCAATACGTTCAACGACCAGCCCCGGAAACGCCGAACTCAGGCCCGACCGCTGCACCATGGTTTCGTCGAAACCGACAAGCACCACGCACACCGGGGATCCGTGGCCTTCAACAACAGCATTGGTGGCAAGAGTGGTGGAAACCGACACCAGTCTGACCAGCGATGCCGCCGCCGCGCTATCGCCACCCAAAGCTGACAGCACCCGCTCTATGGCTTCACAAACACCAACCGCCAGATCACCCCGCGTGGTCAGCGCCTTGGCACTTGCCAGCACCTCGTTGGTCGCAGCGTCCATAACCGCTGCATCCGTATAGGTGCCACCGGTATCTACCCCGATGAGATAAGACTTTGTCGAACTGCTCATGTTTCCTCTGCCATGAAGTTTCTTCTGGCTTGCAAGAGCAATGCTTGATGTTGCAGCAAAGGTAAAGTGCGGGCGCGACCGGACTGCGGAAAAGAGCCACGCCTGCTGGTTACACCAAAGCCGCAATGGGCCATGGTGACCGCTGCACATCCGGAGCCCAAATCAATGAAGATCAAATCATTCAACATCACATGTGTACAACCGCCACTCGCCATACCGCACAAGACGGCGTCCGGCACGATCGCAGCCGCTCCATTGGTTCTGCTCGACATCGAGACGGATTCAGGCCTCACCGGCTGTACCTACGTGTTCGTTTATACGCCAATGGCATTGCAGCCGGTCGCCGGTCTGCTGGCAGACCTTGGTGAACTGCTCAAAGGCCACGATGTGGCACCCCGGACCATCGCCGCCCTTATCCAGAGCAAGTTCCGCCTGGCCGGCAATCAGGGCTTTGCCGGCATGGCAGCTGCCGCCATCGACATGGCATTATGGGATTGCCTTGCCCGGGCTGCTGATCTGCCACTTTGCCGGTTGCTTGGTGCGTCGCCGCAGGCCAGTTGTGCCTATGACAGCATGGGACAGATGCCGCCTGATGAAACCGCCCGGCAGGTCGAGGCGTCCCTGAAAGCAGGATACCGGGCATTCAAGATCAAGGCCGGCCATCCCGATCCGTCGCAGGACGAACAGGTCCTCGACGCAATGATCAGTGCCGCAGCCGGTGAAGACATTTGGCTGGCGGTGGACTTCAACCAGGCTTTCAGCCCGGTTATCTCAATTGAACGCGCACGCAGGCTGGAGCGTTTCGAACTGGCCTGGCTGGAAGAGCCGGCCCGCGCGGAAGACAATGCCGGTCATGCCCAGGTGCGCGCCGGCACCAGCATTCCCGTCCAGACCGGTGAAAACTGGTGGGGCATTGCCGACATGCAGCGCAGCCTGGATGCCGGCGCCAGCGATCATGCCATGCCGGACGTCATGAAGATTGGCGGTGTTACCGGCTGGCAGGAGGCAGCGGCATTGGCCCATGGTCAGGCACTGCCGGTTTCAAGCCATCTGTTCACCGAAATCTCGGCGCATCTGATGTCGGCAACCCCGACTGCTCACATGCTTGAGATTCTTGATGTTGCAGGTGCTGTTTTAACAGACCCGGTAACCGTATCCTCCGATGGCACTATTTCACCGACGAACCAGCCAGGCAGCGGCATCGAATGGGACATGACAGCAGTCGAGAAGTATTCTGTGTAATCATACCAAAGGAAGTAATTATTGACTCATTTGATGGAGTCAATAATTACTTCCTTTGGTATCAGCTCTCGAACTCTTCGCGCAGCATTTCCAGTTCCAGCCAGCGCTCTTCTGCCTTTGCCAGCCGGGCCTGCGCGGCTTTGAGGTCAGCCGCCGCCGTCTCGAACCCAGCAGGATCGGTTGAATAGAAATCCGGAGCCGCCATTTTCTTCTGCAGGGCGGCAATATTGTCTCCCAGCGTCTCAATCTCTTTCGGCAGGGTGTCCAGTGCGTGCTTGTCCTTGAAGGACATTTTCCGCTTCTGGGCTGCAGGCGCACTTACGGGCGCAGCAGAGTGACGGTCCGTCCTGTGCACCGGCTTCACGTCTCCGGCCTGTTTGACTTCCGCCCTTGCCTCTCCGGCCTGGCGCATCATGTCCGTGTAACCACCCGGGTATTCACGCCACACCCCGTTGCCTTCAAAGGCAAGCGTTGACGTGGCTACCTTGTCTATGAAATCGCGATCATGGCTGACCAGCAGCACCGTGCCTGCATAGGACGACAACAGTTCCTGCAGCAGATCCAGTGTTTCCAGATCAAGGTCATTGGTCGGTTCGTCCAGAACCATGAAATTGGACGGCTTCGACAAAGCGCGCGCCAGCATGATACGGCCGCGCTCTCCGCCTGACAGGACATCCACCGGTGTGCGCGCCTGTTCAGGGCGAAACAGGAAGTCCTGCATCCAAGACATGACGTGGCGCGCCTC
>JABDRA010000644.1 GCA_013041995.1 Anderseniella sp.
CATTGGTATCTCGAAATAAGTTTGGAAACGACCCCTTGAAGCCCTGGATTCGTAGACCGGGAATGCAGTGTTCCTTTAGCGCCGATTCCATCGATTTTCTATCCACATTCAAATTTCTGTACCCAGTTTCTTTGATGAATACATTAGTTCAGAATTCCGCAGCACTGATTCAGCTTTGACATTCTGATAAATTCGTCAAATGGCAGAATTGTCCACTCAGCGACCGTTCATCAAAGGTCCAATTAATGGGCCCAAACCTTAGAGCCAAGGCTCGGTGACATGCGCCCTACCCGGCTACTTTCCAGGTAAAGGAATGAACTCCTCGGCATCGCCCGGCACGATATCAAACTTCGCTGTGCGCCATTCCTGCTTGGCCTGCTCAATCCGTTCCTTCGATGACGACACGAAATTCCACCAGATGTGGCGCGGGCCGTCCATTGGCTCGCCGCCCAGCACCATGATGCGCGCGACCTTCACCGCGGTGATGGTGATCGGGTCTCCGGCCCGCAACACCAGCAATTGCCCGCCCTCAAACAAATCGCCGGCAATGCGTATCTGGCCGGAAACCACATAGATCGCGCGCTCCTCATGAACCGGCGGCAACGGCATGGTCGCACCGGGATGCAATACTGCTTCACCGTAAAACATGTCCGAATGGGTTTTGACCGGAGAGGTTTCACCAAACATAGTGCCTGCAATAACGCGCAGCATGACACCGCCGTCGGTAAGAACCGGCAGATCATCTGCCGCGTGGTGCCAGAAACCCGGGTCGACTTCCTCCTGATCCTTGGGCAACGCCACCCAGGACTGGATTCCATAAAGGTTTTTTTCAGCTGCACGCTCCTCGGGCGCGGAGCGTTCAGAATGCACAATCCCCTTGCCTGCCCGCATCCAGTTGAGCGCACCAGGATCGATGGCCTGTTCAACACCCAGACTGTCGCGATGAAAAATCTGGCCCTCAAACAGCCACGTGACGGTCGACAGGCCAATGTGCGGATGCGGCCGCACGTCGATGCCTTTGCCGGCTTCCAATTTCGCCGGTCCCATCTGATCAAAAAAGATAAACGGCCCGATCATCTGCTTCTTCACGGACGGCAAGGCGCGGCGCACCTCGAAGTCACCGATGTCCCGCGCACGCGGCACGATGATGTGTTCTATGGCATCGCACGATCCCTTGTTGCCCAACTCCGGATCATCACAATCAAACCTGCTCATTACGCTAAGCTCTCCAATTTCTATCTGGCCGAAGCGCTGCACATGCTGCAACATGGCCGGACAATACGTGGAGGTTGTGACATTGGGCAATATCAGTCTGTTTCAGATTGCCATCTTGTTGGCATCAGCCGCCCTTATTGCGCCGTTGGCCAAGTATTTTCGCATCGGTGCGGTGCTCGGTTACCTGTTTGCCGGTGTCATCATCGGACCGTTCGTGCTGCGCATTTTTACCGATGCGGAGCGCATGCTGCATGTGGCCGAATTCGGCGTGGTCCTGTTGCTGTTCCTGATCGGGTTGGAGTTGCGGCCACAGCGCCTGTTTGCCATGCGCAAATCGGTGATCGGTGCGGGCGGAACCCAGGTTCTGGTGTCAGCCCTCATATTATTCGCCATGATGCTGGCAGCCCAGTACGGCTGGCGGATCGCCGTGTTCACCGGGCTGGCGCTGGCACTGTCGTCAACCGCCATGGTGCTGCAGGTACTGAAGGAACAGGGTGAGCTTGAACACCGCCATGGCAGGCTGGCATTTGCGGTGCTCTTGTTTCAGGACATCGCCGCCATACCGATGATCGCCTTCGTCGGCCTTCTGGCCGTCAGCGGCGGCGAACAGGCCACCATGACCTGGTATGGCGCAGCCAAGGCGCTGGGCGCCATCTGCATCGTGATACTTGCCGGACGCTATGTTCTCGGCTTCGTGTTCCACCTGATCGCCAAGACCAACGTTTCGGAAGCCATGACCGCATTTGCGCTACTGACCATCGTGATTATCGAAATCATCATGAAAAGCGCCGGTCTGTCCCCTGCCCTTGGCGCATTCATAGCCGGCGCGCTGCTGGCTGACTCGGCCTACCGGCATGAGATCGAAGCCGACATCAAACCGTTTGAGTCTCTGCTGCTCGGCATGTTCTTCGTTGCCGTCGGCATGTCGCTTGACCTGCGGCTGATCACCGAGATACCCGGCACCATCATCCTGGCCGCGGTAATCCTGATGACAACAAAGGGCATTGTACTGTTTTTCACCGGCAGGTATTTCGGCCTCAACGTGAAAAGCGCCCGCAGGTTTGCAGTTGCGCTGGCCCAGGGCGGTGAGTTTGCCTTTGTGCTGACGACAACGGCCTTGGCCGCCTTTGTCATCACCCGGGACTTTGCGTCCAAGGTCAATGTGGTAGTTACCCTGACCATGGTGGCAACGCCCTTGCTGATGCTGGCCGAAGGCTGGCTGTCGGCCCGGGCGAAACCTGTTGCAGTCACTGACGATAAACACGACGACATGCCGGACCAGGGCGGGCATGTTGTAATTGCCGGGCTGGGGCGTTTCGGCCAGATTATCGCGCGCGTCCTGGCCGCACGCAAAATTCCGTTCACTGCACTCGACGGCGACCCGACACAGATTGAAATCGTGCGCAAGTTCGGCGGCAAGGTGTATTTCGGCGATGCCTCGCGTCAGGACATTCTCGATGCCGCCCAGGTCAGCAAGGCCCGGGCATTTGTGGTCTGTGTTTCCAATCCGAAGGCGTCACTGAAAATCGTCGAACTGGTGCGCAAGAAATATCCCGACCTGCCGATCTATGTGCGCGCCCGTGACCGCAACCATGTCCACCAGTTGATGGACCATGGCGTTGAACACATCATGCGCGAAACATTCTTGTCAGCAGTGGAAATGTCGCGCCGCGTCCTGCTTGAGGCAGGCCTTGACCGCGAAGAGGCGGCACGAACCATCAAGGCATTTGCACGGGGTGACCGAGCCAGGCTGTATGATGACTATGAGCATTATTCGGACGTGCAGAAGATGGCTGAGAGTGCCAAGCGCCACGCCCAGGAGCTTTCCGATCTGTTTGCCACCGATGCAGATGCCGGCCTTGCAGAAGACCAGCCGAAAAAAGAACAACCCCGCAGGCGCTCGCGGCAGGCGAGATAGGCCACCGGCAGATGGCGGCAACACCACCGCCATTCAGGATCAGCATCGGTTATCAATGGGATTTACATGGGGCAATTGTAATTTCCGCGTATCACCTGCAGATGTTACAGAAGTTGGGGAACAGGCGTAATTTTAAGACGGGGATTATCAATGCGCTGGATTGTATTGTCTGCCACACATGTTTTCGTACTCCTTGTCGGCTTTGGACTCGGAGTGTACTTGTTGCCTATTCTGACCGCGCCGAAGAGCCTGGAC
>JABDRA010000646.1 GCA_013041995.1 Anderseniella sp.
CCGCTGGACCTGCGAGATCGACAACAGGGCAAAGGCGACCATGGTGGCCTCAACGACGTCGATGTAACCGAATATGGGATTGCGGAATACGGTGCGCAGAATGATCTGCAGCATGCCCAGAAACATCAGCCCGAAAATCAGCAATCCGGACAACAGGTTCAGTGCGTCTTCAATCGGTGACAGCAGCCGGTCGGCCTGTTTCAGCAACCTGGCCAGCCCGTCATCATCACGTGATGATTTATCCACCCCTTCATGCCTCCCCGGACAAAGTTCAGTATGTGTCGCCACGGACCCTGCATCGCTCTTGCATCGGCGACACTAGGTAGGGTCCGTGGCGTAACTTGTCGTGATTACTCGTATTTTTTTCCAACTGTGGAATAGACCAGCTCGACCAGTCCCTTGGCGTCGAACTTGCCTTCGTTTTCCTTGATCCACTCGTCGATGACCGGCTTGCCGGCAGCCGCGCGGAAGGCGGCCAACTGTTCGTCGGTGTAGGTTACCTTCTTCAGCTTTTCCTCGAGCATCGGCAGATTGACCTTGTCGATGTCGATATAGGCCTGGATCTGGGCTGTTGCGGCTTCGTCCTTCACATCCATCAGAAGCTTCTGGTACTGTTCCGGAAGCGCGTCGAACGCGTTCTTGGAAAAGATCAGCGGGCAATCCGACGTGCCAGGCGACAGATTGGCGGTGAACCAGTCGGTGACTTCGTGGATCTTGTAGGCCACGTGAGAGTAGGTGAACGGGAACGAAGCGGCATCCATGGTGCCCTGTTGAACACCGGTATAAACTTCCGTTGCCGTTGAACTGGTCGGCGTAGCACCCATGACCTTCATGGCCTTGCCGAGACCACCGCCGGCGCGCACGGTCTTGCCCTTCCAGTCTTCAAGTTTCATCGGCGGCTCACCCTTGCCGAGAAACTCGTACTGCGGCAGGTAGGACGACATGTACAACATGGCGTTCCACTGGGCATGTTCCTTGACGATGTCGGGGTGGGCATAAATCGCGTCACGAATCTTGCGGTTGTCTTCCCAGCCCGACATGGGCAGGAACGGCATGGTCAGCACCATGAGCCCGGGGTTTTTCTGTGGGTGATAGAAATTGCAGGTCATAGCGGCTTCGAATGCGCCAACGGAAATGCCATCAAGGTTTTCACGGGATTTCGACAGTGCTGCACCATAGTGCAGTGTCATGGTGAACTTGCCATCGGTCTTGGCATTGACCAGTTCGGCGAGCTTTTCAAAACCTGCCGTGAAGGCGCGCTTCTTGCCCCACAGCGATACGTTCCATTTGACCTCCGGGCCTTCGACTTCGGCTGCGTGAGCGATAGTCATGGTGGAGGTGGTGGCGAAGGCCACCAATGCGGTTGTCGCCAGTAGTTTCTTGATCATGTCGTCTTTACTCCCTGTATCAGACATTGCCCGGTTGTCTTCGGGCAGGCTTTGCAAGCCTCGGCGGTTATATCTGCCGGGCTTCCTGCGGCGCATGATGCGTCGAACTGGCTCTCGTGGCAAGCATGTGCTTGCGGTAATTGGATTAACCGGCCAGGACGCTGATGCAGCCGAGTACCAGTGCCGCCCAGAAGAAGGCAGCGATTGTGAACGTGGTGTTCCAACTCCACGACAGTGTCGTGCCCGCAATTCCGGTGATCCGGCTCAGTATGAGGGCTGTGGCGCCAAACGGTGACGCGGTCAGGTTCAGCGTCCAGCCCAGCGCAAGTGCGGTGGCCAGCAGGGTCGGGTCAAGCTGGCTGTCGGGCAGGGCAGAGTATAACGACCCCATGAAGGTAACCGTCAGCATCGGCGGCATGGCCAGATTGGATGCAACCGGCACAATGACCATGATCGCCAGGTAGACCGCAATTGGCGACCATGCGGCAAGGCCGGAGATATCGGCAAGCAGCGGCGCGTTGCTCAGACCGGCTGCTACAATTCCGATATAGCCGGCGGCAGACAGGGTGACGGCTTCCGGCGAGCCTGCAGGAATAGAGATGGCGGCAATGTCCCTGATGCGGATAATTGCGGCCGCTGTCTGATCCGGTCTCGATCTGTACTGGACCCAGATCCACGCGGCAGTCACCACCGGGCTTGCCAGCATCAGGGCCGGCACGACTTTCGCGCTGGTGACAAATATCAGGACCAGTGAAATACCGGCAAGTGCTGCGCATACCAGCCCGAAGCGCCTGAAGGCCTGCCAGGGAAACGGCTCCGCCGCCAGGTCCGGGCGCGGCAGCGCATCGTGGGCTGCCAGTGTTTTCCGGGCGCGTTTTCCGGTAATCCGGTCTTCGGCCCAGCCGATGACGATAATCCCCAAAGAGATGAAAAACCCGATGCCGGCCATGATCAACGGCTTTGATCCCGATACCACGCTGGCCACCAGGGCTTGTGTAACTGCCGTGGGTGACCAGGCGATAATCCATGAAAAACCGCGTACCAGGGCTGACATCTGGCGCCGTTCGCGCCACCCAGCCAGCTCGGGATTTGTTTCAGCGTCTGCCTTGATGCCGCGCTGGATCAGGGGTCCCAGCAGGCTGAGCGCGCCAAAGTTCAGGATCATGCCGAGGGCATGTCCGCCGGCGTGAATGGCGATGTAACGCTGGCCCGGCGGGCGGTGGGTGAGGTAGCGTCCGAGTTTTAAAACGGATGGCGATGTGACCGCGCCATCGCGCAGCAAGGCCAGCAGCAGCATGAAGGCTGCAAGATAGGTGGCTTGTCCAAATCCTCTTTCGATCAGCGCATAAGGGGTATCGGAAAACATGAAGGCGCATATGGTCGCTATCACTGCCAGGCCAATGAGATATCGTTCACGCAAACCCAGCCGGGTTTGTCCAACCAGCAGGAACACGACCAGCAAAATGGCGGCAATTCTCGCTGCAGGGGCGAAATGCACGTGCAGTTCGATCAGTTCGAACGCGCTCATGCCCAGCAGGCATAAGGTTACCAGCCTGTCGCTCCACCGCCACCTTGTTGTATCCGCCCCATTGCTCATTCGAAAACTCTATACTGCTTATCGCAGGATTAGCGTTGCGAATTTTGCCAGTCAGGGTTGATCCACGGTTGCTGGTTGGAGGGCGGCAGCGGGTCGAGGCCGAGAATATGATCGGATGCCTTCTCGCCGACCATCAGGGACGGGCCATTGAGATTGCCGTTGGGGATGGATGGAAAAATCGAGCTGTCAGCCACGCGCAGGCCCTCGATGCCGATCACCCGGCACTGCGGATCGACCACTGCCATGGGGTCTTTTTCCGATCCCATCCTGCAGGTGCCGCACGGGTGGTAGGCGCTTTCGGCGTGCTGGCGGATGAAGTCGTCAATCGCTTCATCACTGGTCACATCATCACCGGGCTGAATTTCGCCGTCGGCAAACTCCTGCATGGCCGGTTGCTCGATGATTTCGCGGGTCAGGCGAATACACGTGCGGAAATCGGTCCAGTCCTGGTCTTTGGACATGTAATTAAAGGTCAGTTTTGGTGCATCATCCGGGCTGGCGCTGACAGGGGTTACAGTGCCGCGTGATTTCGACCGGTTGGGGCCGACATGCACCTGAAATCCATGCCCGCTGGTTGCAGGCTTGCCATCATAGGCAATGGCGCCGGGCAGGAAATGGTATTGAATGTCCGGATATTCGATACCAGCGCGTGAGCGGATGAATCCGGCTGATTCAAAGTGATTGGTGGCCCCCAGTCCGGTCTTGAACAACAGCCATTGCAGGCCGATCAGTCCCTTGGAGATGAGACCCAGCTTCGTATTCAGCGTCACAGGCTTCTTGGAGTGCAGCTGGAAGTAAACCTCCAGATGATCCATCAGGTTTGCGCCCACGCCGGGCAAATGATGCACCGGGTCAATGCCAGCCGCCTTCAGGGTGGTTGCGTCGCCAATGCCGGATAGCTGCAACAGGTGCGGGGAGTTGAAGGCGCTGGCTGCAATGATGACCTCGCGGCGGGCATGGGCGATTTTGAAGCGGCCGCCTTTTTCATACTCCACGCCGGTGGCGCGCTTGTTCTCCAATACGATGCTGCGTGCCTTTGCCCGGGTGATCAGTTCAAGATTGTTTCGCTTCAGCGCTGTCTTCAGATAGGCATTTGCAGCAGACCAGCGACGGCCTTTCCAGACCGTCATTTCCATGGCGCCGAAACCTTCCTGCTGGTGGCCGTTATAGTCGATGGTGGTCGGATATCCGGCCTGTTCGGCTGCTTCCACGAAGGCGTGATAGAGCGGGTTTTCGCGGTCGCCGCGGGTTACATGCATAGGCCCGTCGGTGCCGCGCCAGCCATCTTCGCCGCCATGGGACGTTTCCATGCGCTTGTAATAGGGCAATACGTCGGCAAACGCCCAGCCGGTCGCGCCCAGGTCGGACCAGGTGTCGAAGTCGCGGGCATGGCCGCGGACATATACCATGCCGTTGATGGACGACGATCCGCCGA
>JABDRA010000650.1 GCA_013041995.1 Anderseniella sp.
GATCTGACCTATCCGTGCCTTGCCACCAACCGCGCGCTCAGTGCGATTATGCGGTTGTTCCGGCCGCAGATAGAGAAATTGCTAATTGAGCGCGACAAGACCATGAAAAGCTGGGCCGCCATGAAACCCGGCATTGATGTTTATGAAGATCGCGATCTGGAAGTGACATCAATCATGGACATCAGTATCGACAGGCAGATTGCAGCGGTTGAAAAGGCACTTGCCGACCTGCGCAACGTGGCATGACAGCTAGCCATAGACCTGTGATCAGGTGGCTTGGTATTTTGTCGGCGCTGACGCTGTCGCTGCTTATGGCGCCAATCCAAGCCCGAGCATTCGATGTCGCCACAGTGTCTGTACCGGCGGGACCGTTCATTCAGGGCTCCGACCGGGCAGAACGCGAGGCTGCCTACCGGCTGGACGAGGCAGCCTATGGTCATTCCATCACCCGCAAGAACAAATGGTACGAATCAGAACCAGCCAGAAAGCCGGTCGACCTGCCAGCGTTTCACATCATGCGCACGCCGGTGACCAACGCGCTTTATGCCCGCTTCGTCAATTCAACGGGACATCGGGTCCCGGATGTGGATCAGAAGACCTGGCGGGATTACCGTCTGGTTCATCCCTTCAAGCGCACCAGGCAGTTTGCATGGGTTGGGAGCAAAGTGCCGGGTGGACGCGACCTGCATCCGGTCGTGATGGTGTCACGTGCAGACGCAGAAGCATTTGCCAAGTGGCTCAGCGCAGAGACCGGCAAGCGGTGGGCGCTGCCTACCGAACAACAGTGGGAAAAGGCAGCACGCGGGCCAAACGGCAACCGGTTTCCGTGGGGCAACGCTTTCAACCCTGATTTGTTGAACAGCCACGACAAGGGGCCTTTTACCACCATGCCGGTCGGCAGTTTTGCCGATGGTGCAAGTCCGTACGGGCTGCTTGATCCTGCCGGGCAGGTGTTTGAATGGACCTCGACGCCCTCATCGGCGCAGCGCAGCATCGTCAAGGGCGGCTCCTGGGATGACAGCGGATGTGGTGTGTGCAGACCTGCAGCACGGCATTCGCGACCCGACAACATCAAGCACATCCTTGTCGGCTTCCGGCTGGTTCACATGCCCCTCACGGCAAATTGAAAATACATGTGCCGAGTTTGACCGCAACGGTCGCAATACGCCGCTAAGGTTGTCTCCGGGTCCAATACACAAAACGCCATGTCGGCAAAACCCAAAGTGGAGAATACACTCATGAAAATGCACAAATCCAAACTTCTGTCAGGCGCTGCTGCTCTTCCTGTTGTCCTGGGTCTTGCTGCCGGTGCAGTTGTCCTGTCGCCGGTTGTCAGTGACGTCCCTGCATATGCATCGTGCAACCCATGCCAGGCTGCCAAGAAGGCCGCCTGTGGTGCCTGCAACCCATGTGCCGCTGCCAAGAAGGCCGCCTGTGGTGCCTGCAACCCATGTGCGGCTGCCAAGAAAGCAGCATGCAATCCTTGCAATCCCTGCTCGGCAGCCAAGGAATAGTACCTGCTGAAACCGTGATACCAGATCAGGCCCAGGGGTTGTTCTGACACCCTGGTTGCTTGTTTGAACCGCCGGTCATTTGCGTGGCCGGCGGTTTTTTTGTGTTCACGGCAAGTTGACGCTGTTGGCCTTGATCGTGACTGGGGTGTGGCAGCCTCGCACATTACAGTGCCGTAATGTTCATTATGTCGCACCGGCATTTCAAGGAGGAAACCAATGAAGTCATTCAAATCCAACCTGTTGAGAAGCGCTGCCGCGCTTCCGGTTGCGCTCGGCCTTGCTGCCGGTGTGGTTGCAATCGGAACGGTCAGCGAGCCTCGCATGGCAACTGCAGCCTGCAACCCGTGTGCTGCAACCAAAGCAGCAGCCTGCAATCCATGCGCTGCGGCAAAGGCGTGTAATCCCTGCAACCCGTGCGCTGCAACCAAAGCGGCAGCCTGCAATCCCTGCTCTGCCGCAAAAGCCTGCAATCCGTGCAATCCGTGCTCTGCGGCAAAAGCCTGCAACCCGTGTTCGGCCGCAAAGGCCTGCAATCCTTGTAATCCATGTGCCGCTGCAAAGGCTTGCAATCCGTGCGCAGCTGCAAACGCCTGTAATCCATGCAATCCATGCTCTGCGGCAAAAGCCTGCAATCCATGCAATCCGTGTAAAGCAGCTTGCGGAGCATGTAATCCCTGCAACCCTTGCAATCCATGTTCAGCATCCGCCGGCGGCGCGCCAACCGGCTGTTATGTACCGCGCCTGAAGACAGCCGCCGTGTGTAACCCGTGTGCGGCTGCAAAAGCCTGTAACCCGTGCAACCCATGCTCGGCAGCAAAGGCCTGTAACCCCTGCAATC
>JABDRA010000658.1 GCA_013041995.1 Anderseniella sp.
TGCTCATCGATCTCGAAGAAAAGCGCATTATTTCCGACGAAGAGCTGAAAGACACCCTGTCCACCAAATATCCCTATCGCGAATGGCTTGACCGCACCCAGGTGCTTCTCAAGGACATGCCGGCTTCAAAGCCGCGCGCACCCCAGACCAATGTGGCCCTGCTCGACCGCCAGCAGGCGTTCGGCTATACCCAGGAAGACCTCAAATTCCTGCTCGCCCCAATGGCCCAGACCGGCCAGGAAGCCATCGGCTCCATGGGCACCGACACGCCGCTGTCCGCGCTGTCGTCCAGGCCGAAGTTGTTGCATACCTATTTCAAACAACTGTTTGCCCAGGTGACCAACCCGCCGATCGACCCGATCCGCGAAGAACTGGTCATGTCACTGGTGTCGTTCATCGGCCCGCGTCCAAACCTGCTCGACCTGAAAGGGACCTCGCGTCAGAAGCGGCTGGAGGTTCCACAACCGATCCTGACCAACGAGGACCTTGAAAAAATCCGCGTGATCGGCGACATCAAGGACAATGATTTCCTCACCATCACGCTGGATATAACCTACCCCGCCGCAGATGGCGCACTGGGCATGCAGCAGGCGCTGGATCATTTGTGTGCCCGGGCCGAAAGCTCGGTCCATGAAGGCCACAATATCATTATCCTGTCAGACCGGATGGCCTCGCAGGATCAGATCCCGATCCCGTCCCTGCTGGCAACTTCCGCTGTGCATCATCATCTGATCCGCAACGGTCTGCGCACATCGGTTGGTCTGGTGATCGAAACCGGCGAGGCGCGCGAAGTCCACCAGTTCGCCACGCTGGCCGGTTTTGGCGCGGAAGCCATCAATCCGTATCTAGCTTTTGAAACCATCGAAGACATGCTGCCGAAACTGGCTGAAGAAGTCAGCCGGGAAGAAGCTGCAAAGCGCTATATAAAGGCCATCAACAAGGGCTTGTTGAAGGTCATGTCCAAGATGGGCATCTCAACCTATCAGTCTTACTGCGGCGCACAGATTTTTGATGCCGTCGGGCTGAAGCAGGCTTTTGTCGATCAGTTCTTTACCGGTACCTCCACACAGGTTGAAGGTGTCGGGCTTGCAGAGATCGCAACGGAAACCGTTGAACGCCATCGGCTTGCCTTTTCCGACGCTCCAATTTACCGGAATGCCCTCGACGTGGGCGGTGAATATGCTTTCCGTTTCCGCGGTGAGTCACATGTCTGGGGACCTGAAATAGTCGCAGACCTGCAACACGCCGTGCGCGGCGACATTCCCGAAAAGTACCGGGCATTCGCCAAGCAGGTCAATGACCAGGCGGCGCAACTGATGACCCTTCGCGGCCTGTTCAGACTGCGCCCTGCCGAAGAAATGGGCAGGCAACCGGTCCCGCTCGATGAAGTTGAACCGGCCGCTGAAATCGTCAAACGGTTTGCCACTGGCGCCATGTCGTTCGGCTCTATCAGCCGTGAGGCGCACACCACGCTTGCCATGGCCATGAACCGCATCGGCGGCAAGTCCAACACCGGCGAAGGCGGCGAAGAGCCTGACCGCTTCATTCCGATGGCCAACGGTGATTCCATGCGCTCGGCCATCAAGCAGGTCGCATCGGGCCGCTTCGGCGTTACAACCGAATATCTGGTCAACGCCGACATGATACAGATCAAGATGGCGCAGGGCGCCAAGCCTGGCGAAGGCGGTCAGCTACCCGGCCACAAGGTCGACAAGACAATTGCGGCAGTGCGCTATTCAACCCCCGGTGTTGGCCTGATTTCGCCGCCACCGCACCATGACATCTATTCAATCGAGGATCTGGCGCAGCTTATCTACGATCTGAAGAACACCAACTCGAAAGCCGACATATCGGTAAAACTGGTGTCCGAAGTCGGCGTTGGAACGGTGGCTGCCGGTGTATCCAAGGCACGTGCCGACCATTTGACCATTTCAGGTTTTGAAGGCGGTACCGGAGCGTCCCCGCTGACATCCATCAAGCATGCCGGGTCGCCCTGGGAAATCGGACTTGCCGAAACCCAGCAGACCCTGGTGCTGAACGAGCTGCGCAGCCGCATCGCCGTCCAGGTTGACGGCGGGCTGCGCACCGGCCGCGACGTGATTGTGGGCGCGCTCCTGGGGGCAGATGAATTCGGTTTCGCAACCGCGCCACTGATTGCCGCCGGCTGCATCATGATGCGCAAATGTCATCTGAACACCTGCCCGGTCGGCGTTGCGACGCAGGATCCCGATCTGCGCAAGCGGTTTACCGGCAAGCCTGAACACGTGATCAACTACTTCTTTTTCGTGGCAGAAGAGGTGCGCGAACTGATGGCCGCAATGGGCTTCAGGTCGCTGGACGAACTGATCGGGCGCACAGACTTCCTCGACAAGGAACAGGCCATCGAGCACTGGAAAGCGCGCGGCCTCGATTTCTCGAAGATCTTTGCAAAACCGTCTGTTTCCAAGGATATCCCCATTCGCCACAGCGAAACCCAGGATCATCATCTTGAAGATATCCTGGACCGCAAGTTGATCGAGCACGCTGCACCGGCACTCGAGAACAAGAAGCCGGTGAGCTTTGAACTGCCGATCCGCAATGTGGACCGCTCGACCGGTGCCATGCTGTCGGGCGAAATTGCCCGGCGTTACGGACATGCCGGTTTGCCCGACGACACCATCTCGATCACCCTGCGCGGTACTGCAGGCCAGAGTTTTGGTGCTTTTGTGGCCAAGGGCGTGACCCTGGATCTGATTGGCGAGGCCAACGACTATGTCGGCAAGGGTCTGTCAGGCGGCCGCCTGGTGGTTCGTCCGCCGGAAGACGCCGCAATCGTACCGGAGAACTCGATCATTGTCGGCAACACGGTGCTGTATGGCGCCATCGCCGGTGAATGCTACTTCCACGGTGTTGCCGGCGAACGCTTCGCCGTGCGCAACTCCGGCGCGCTGGCGGTTGTGGAAGGCACCGGAGATCACGGTTGCGAATACATGACCGGCGGCATTGTCGTGGTTCTGGGTCAGACCGGGCGCAATTTCGCTGCCGGCATGTCGGGCGGCATCGCCTATGTCCTGGATGAGGCCGGCGATTTCCGGCAGCGCTGCAACCTGGCCATGGTTGACCTTGAGCCTGTACCGGAAGAAGAAGAACTGCTGCAGCGCATAGCCAACCAGTCAGGTGATCTGGAAAGCCACGGGCTTGTGGATGTGCAGGGCGACATGACCAGCCATGATGCTGAACGGCTGTTTCAGCTGATCAGCAACCATTCCCACTACACCGCATCGGCGCGCGCGCGGGAGATTCTCGACAACTGGCAGACCTATTTGCCGAAATTCGTCAAGGTCATGCCGGTCGACTACCGCCGCGCACTGAAAGAAATGGAAGCACAAAATGCCACCGGCGAAATGCTGATTGGCGTGAGAGAGGGCAAGTAAGATGGGCAAGATTACCGGCTTCAAGGAATTTGAGCGCCAGGACCGGCCCTACAAGCCGGTCGCCGAGCGGATTTCCAACTATGAGGAATTTGTCCTTCCTCTTGGCGATGCGGAAGTAAAAACCCAGGCAGCCCGCTGCATGGATTGCGGCATACCCTACTGCCACAGTGGCTGTCCGGTGATGAACCAGATCCCCGACTGGAATGATCTGGTCTATAGCGAGGATTGGAAAGAAGCGTCCCGCAATCTGCACTCGACCAATAACTTTCCCGAGTTTACCGGACGCATCTGTCCGGCACCTTGTGAAGCCTCGTGCACGCTCAATATTGACGACAACCCGGTCGCCATCAAGACCATCGAGTGTGCGATTGTCGACAGGGCCTGGGACGAAGGCTGGGTTGTGCCGGAAGCCCCGGAAGAAAACACCGGCAAAAAGGTTGCCATCGTAGGGTCAGGCCCCGCAGGCCTGGCTGCCGCACAGCAGCTCGCCCGTGCCGGACACGATGTTCACGTCTACGAAAAACAGGCCAAACCAGGCGGACTGCTGCGCTATGGCATCCCCGATTTCAAAATGTCCAAGCATCTGATCGATCGCCGGGTCAAGCAGATGGAGGCGGAAGGCGTCACATTCCACTGCAACCGTCATGTTGGCGTCGACACCGACATTACTCATCTGGAGCGCAGCCATGATGCAGTGTTGCTGGCCGGTGGCTCGGAAGACCCGCGCGACCTGGCAGTTCCGGGCCGGGAACTGGACGGTGTGCACTTTGCAATGGATTTCCTGCGCCAGCAGAACAAGCGCATCGGGCGTGAAGACCTCGGCGACGTCATGCCCATTCTGGCCGGCGGCAAGCATGTCGTGGTGATCGGCGGCGGCGATACCGGCTCGGACTGTATCGGCACATCATTCCGGCAGGGCGCGCTGTCCGTGACCCAGCTGGAAATCATGGCGGCGCCGCCCGAGAAGGAAAACAAGGCGTTGAGCTGGCCGCACTGGCCGTTGAAAATGCGCACGTCTTCCAGTCAGGCCGAAGGTGCAGAACGTGATTTCGCCGTCATGACCACACACTTCTCCGGTGACCAGGGCAAGGTCAAGACCTTGCATGGAACCCGGGTGGACGGTGCCATGAAACCGGTCGACGGCAGTGAATTTGAACTGCCTGCCGACCTGGTATTGCTCGCAATGGGCTTTGTGAACCCGGTGCACGATGGCATGTTGAAACAACTGTCCGTCTCGTTGGATCGGCGCGGCAATGTCAAGGCAGACACCGACGCCTACCAGACAAACCGCTGGAAAGTGTTCAGCGCAGGCGACATGCGGCGCGGTCAGTCACTGGTTGTCTGGGCGATCCGTGAAGGCCGTCAGGCTGCCCGCGCGATCGATGACTTTCTGATGGGTGCCTCCACCTTGCCCAGATAAGCTCAAGCCCATTGCGGCCTGATTTACTGGGCAGTGCTGGCAGGATCCTTGACGACGGAAAACGAGTCAAATCGATCCGCGGGCGCATCCGGCCAGACACCATCCATAAACAACAACCGGGCGGCGCTGCCCGGGACGGTCGAACTGCGAACCTTGTCAAACAGGGTCAGCCCTTCTCTGGCCGCCCGCTTGATCGCATCTTCATTGACCCGGGCAATCTCGGTGTAATTCAGACCGGGCAACTGGGCAGGCTCTATTTTCACCGGCGCCTCGGCACCAGGGCGTTCCGCCACAAAGGCCGGCAGCGCTGCCAGTTCTTCAGGGGTCAGTATGATTTCTTCCTGCAAGGGAACAACAGCCGGGCCGCCGCCGGCACCGTCTGCGATGGCTATGTCGGCGCGAACCAGCTTCATCAGCTCAACAGCAAGCCGGTCATTGCCGCCCGCAATGAACTTGACGCCATTGCGCGAGCGAAGCCGCACAATCGTGCCTGTGCCATCGTCGCCACGATCGGTGTAATTGTCATCACTGTCAGCCAGCAACAACCGCAGGTCGATATAACGTACGCCTCTTTCCGCCATGACCTGCCTCTCGACTTCGGCGACAACCTTCATGGCGGTGTCATAACTTTTGCGCCTCATCGGCGGCACGCCGATCCAGTAGATCGCAACCTTGTGCTTTTTCAGCGCACTCACCAGCGCGTTGATCTGTTCGGCGTAGGCTTTGCGCCATTCGTCACTGCCGAACCTCAGAAATCCATCAGGCGTGTTGATGTCGCGGGCATCGTTTGCCCCCAGCATGATTGCAGCAACATCGAAGGGCCGCGATTCAAGCAGGTTGTCCGCCGCCTTGGCCCAATTGTAGAGCTTGGGGCGGGCAAGTCCGGAATTTTCCTGAATGCGGCCTGTTACGGTCACCCGGTCTTCGGTCTCAACAAACCGGTTCATGCCGGCCCACAGGCCGGTGCCCAGAACATCGCCCATTATCACGATGTCATAAACCTGCTTGCGCGCCGGCAGGTAACTGGATTGGGCTGCACTTTCCACCACCACCGCTTCATCCGGCTGCTGGGCGTGAGACGTCACGCTCGCCAGACAGATCAGCACCAGCGCCGCCAGAACTCGCTGCCAGATATTCAAAAACTGCTTCATGAGCCGCAGTCTACAGGCC
>JABDRA010000664.1 GCA_013041995.1 Anderseniella sp.
GCGCGGTGGCATCCGACATTCGCAACGCCGATGAAGCAAGCGTACCGGGTCAGGGCAAGCGCGTAGAGGCGGCTATCCTCAATGTCGACTTGCGCGGTTTCACCAAATATGCCTCAGGCAAGGACGCCGAAAATGTGCTCAGCCTGCTCATCGCCTATCAGAAACGTATTGTCGGCATCATCCAGGGTCACGGCGGGTCCATCGACAAATTCATGGGTGACGGCATCATGGCGACATTTGGTGCCGTAAGGGCGAGCGAAACCTATGCTGCAGATGCAGTGCGCGCGATTGATGAGATCATCGCGGAGACCGACACCTGGGGCACAGATGAAACGTTGAAGATATTTGCCGGGGGCAAAGTCAACGCAGCCGTCGCGGCCGGGCCCATCGTTTTCGGCACCATCGGCGATGACACGCGGTTGGAATTTACGGTGATCGGATCAGCCGCCAACATGTCAGCCAAGCTGGAGAAACACAACAAGACAACCAGAAGTCGCGCGCTGACCGACGGCTGCACTTATGACATCGCACTTGAACAGGGATACGAGCCTGCAAAGCCTCACCGTCGGCGTAAATCCACACTTGCCGGTGCCGATCAACTGGTGGTTCTGGGGTGATGATCCAGATCAGTTTTATGGCTTATGATTGAACCAATCAAAAGCCATAAAACTGATCTGTTTCAAAGTGCTAGAGCAACTTTATGGGTTCAAGTGAACCCATGTTGCTCCAGAGCGTAGTCAAACGACACCCAATTCAGATCGGTGTGTGCCAGCACGGCAGACAGCGAGGACCAGGCCACTTCGTCATGAACCAGGTGGTGGGTTAAAAGACCGACTGGATAAAATCCGTTTGCGCGTGAAACAGCCAGTGCGGCGGCCAGTTCATTTTGCAACCGGTCCGACGCCTTGCCGGCCGCACCGCCCGGTGCTTTCCAGTCCATCACATCCACATGGGTGTTGGCCTGCATCTCAGGGTATTGGCGTTTATGCGCAAAGGTCGAAAACGCCGTTATGCCGATTTCAGCCAAGCGTGGCGCCAGATCATCACGCATGCGGTTCCAGGGCGGCACCAGGACCGGCGCGAGGCCTGGGCCGAACAACCCGGCAAGCCGCTGACTGCCGCGCGCGATCTCTGACAGCACAATATCCATTGCCCGATGAGCTCCCAGCTCGCACTTCTTCTCACTCGCAGGTGCATGGTTTGTGTGCGACCAGCCATGCACGCATGGCTTCAGATTGCCGTATTGCCCGACATGATCTGCCAGTGCCTGATCCGCATGCGCCGGTATCACGGCAAGCAGGACTTCAATACCGGCTTCACCGGTGAGGTGTGTAAGCTGTTTCAATTGCGGTGTGAGCGACACTGCATCGTCATCACGCCACCAAACCTGCGGCTGCTTGCCGGCAGCCCGCCAGGTCTGCAGTTCAGTCTCAAGCTTCCGGCGGCTCATGCCTTCACCACCTTTTGCAGCAACTCATCCAGTCTTGCCGATGCCGTCGCAAGTCCCCGTTCCTCGCGTGCAAAAGCCTGCGCCTGCTTGCCCATGTTTGTCCGCATGGCGGTGTTCTCAATCAGCTTATCCACGGCAACCGCAAACTGCACCGCATTGCCCTCTTCAACCAACAGTCCGGTTTTGCCATCGACCACCACGGCCTCAACCCCACCAGACCGCATCGCAATGACGGGCAGCCCTGCCCCTTGTGCTTCAAGGTAAGCCAGTCCGAACGCCTCGCGGTAGCCCGGCCACACCAGCATATCACTGTTTGCCAGATAACCGGCTACCCCTGCCCTGTCCATCTGTCCGGCAAACCGCACTTGATCGAGACCGTTGAACATTATCTCGACCTCATCACGCATGGGTCCATCGCCAACAATCGTCAATTGCCAGTTTCGCGACTCCAATCGACGAAGCCCCTCAGCAAGCAGTCTGTAACTTTCAAGCTTGTTGCCCCTTAACATCATGGCAACCGCAAGTAACTCGGCCGTCCCGCACTTGTCATTGTGCTGGCGCACTGCATCCAATTGGGAAAAATCCACAAACGGCGGCAGAATTGCCAGTCGCGCAGGCTCCACCAGCTTCGCCACACCTTCTGCATCCCTGTCTGTAAAGCATATGTTCAAGTCAGCCTGACTGATTGCAGCTGACGAGATCGCCTGTGCCGCAGCCCAGCCATCGCGATCACGTTTGCCCGCATGAGACGCCTCGACCGTTACCAACGGAATACCAAAACGCCTGGCCAGTTGCGCCCCGATGAAATCCGGCGATTTGTAGTAGACATGATACGTCATCACCAGGTCCGGAATACCTTGTTGCTGCCAACGGGCGGCAATCTCATCAACTTCATTCCGCGCATCAGCCGCAACACCCTCCAGCATGCCAGCGTTTCGCAAACGACATTTCAGACGGGAAACCAGTTCGACCTCATGCCCGGCAAGCTGCAGTGCCTTTATCAATTGCCGCGCCATCGTCCGGTCACCAGACGGCACCGGGTCATCTGGCGACTTCATGGTTGCGTAAAAGCCAATTAGCACATTGTTACCATTTCATTCCGATAGGCTCCGGACTGTATAGAGTGCAAACTGACCTTGCGCCATGACCGGAAATCCCGCGACAAGGAACACCACGTGTCCGACACTAACAAATTCTATGGCAGTCTCAATCCGTCTGAGGATTTCGACACCATATCCGACGGGGTAGGCTTTATGCCCTTGCCGGATGACTGGACCGTATTGATTTCCGACGTCGTCAACTCCACCGGCGCCATCGAGCGTGGTGATTACAAGTCCGTCAACATGGTGGGCGCCGCCTCGATCGTTGCAGTGCTCAATGGTTGCGCCGGTGTCGACGTGCCGTTCATGTTTGGTGGTGACGGGGGCGTGGTCGCCGTTCCGCCTGGCGCTTTGAAGGCTGCGCGCACCAGGCTCGGGGCCTTGCAGGATCAATGCGAAGCCTTGTTCGGCCTGACCTTGCGCACAGCCGCCATACCCGTTCACGCGTTACGCCGGGCAGGCGCCGACGCCCAGGTCAGAAAATTTCAGCTGGCAGGAAACAACCATCTCGCAATGTTTGCCGGTGGCGGACTGGAACTGGCCGACAAATGGCTGAAAGACGAAACGCAGGACAAATGGCATCTGGCGCCGGAAGATGCCGGAAAATCACTTGATCTGGAGGGGCTGTCATGCCGTTGGCAACCACTGAATGCCCGCAATGGCGTCATGCTCACCATCATTATGCAAACCGCCGGCGACAAGGTCACTGCGAGCCAGATCAACAAGAACCTGACGCGCATACTTGGCAAGCCGATCAACGATTGTGCTCCGGTACAAAACAGCAATCTGAAACTGGCCGGGCTCAGTTCGCCCAACCTGTCCATGGAGCGCGCTGCGCTGCGCGGCAGGTATGGCCGTTACGGCGCTCTTGCGTGGACGACGCTGACCTACATGCTCCAGAGTTTGGCCGAGCGTTACAACCGGCGCTATGTCGAGTACAATGCGCCCAAATATCGCGAGGAACTGAAAGCCAACACGGATTTCCGAAAATTCGACGGTGCCCTGAGGCTCGTGATTGATGTGACCGGGCAACAGGCAGACGAAATTGAGCAGTTTCTCGAGAGCAGCTTTCAGGCAGGCGATCTGAATTACGGCACATGGCGCTCGGACGCAGCACTGATGACCTGCCTGTTGTTCGATCTGGCGCAATCACTGCATGTACATTTTATCGATGGGGCAAATGGCGGATACACGCAAGCTGCGAAAGCCATGAAGGCGCGGGCAGCCTCACTCAGATAAACGGCAGGTCGCATAACCTCGCTGCGATCTCGACACCGTTTTTCATGACACTCACATCGTCACCCGGCTTTGCATCTACGCTCGCCAGTGCAAATCCGATGTTTCTTTTCAGCCGGTACGACCAAGCAATATTAGTCATGTCACCGATTTTCGTACCGCGCGAATTGACGTCAAACCAGTTGAACGCCACCTGGTCCGGCTCATCTCCTTCCAGCATGATTCCAAGCTGGTGCCGCTTAGGTCCCTCGGCCTTGATCTTGCGAAGGGCCTTGATACCGACCACGTCATCCGGCACGTCCAGATCAACATACTTGCCCATGCGGATTTCATACGGGTTGGTGTGGTCGTCAGTATCTCCGCCGAAAGACAACAGACCGCTCTCCACCCGCTCGCAATGGTTGGGGTTGCCGGGGCCGATGTCCCAGGGCTTGCCTGCTTCCTTGACCAGGTTCCAAAACCGGATGCCTTTTGATCCATCCATCAGATAGAGCTCAAAGCCACCCTGTTTGGACCAGCCGGACTTTGCTACTGCAACGGGGATGCCGTCGATCTCGGTTTCCCTGAACCAGAAATACTTAAGGTCGCGCACCCAGTCACCGAACATCGAAGCCACAACATCTTCAGCCTTCGGTCCTTGCACCGCCAATGGCGAAACGTCCGGTTCGCTCACAACAACATCCAGTCCGCGCTCAGCCGCAAGGGCGCCCGCCCAGAACCAGATATTGCTGTCGGCAATGGACAACCAGTAGCGCTGTTCATCCAGCTTCAGAAGGATCGGATCATTGATCACCGTGCCGGCATGATTGCACACCGCCACATATTTACCTTGCCCGACGACGCACTTTGTCAGGTCACGCGGGCACAGTATCTGCGCCAGTTTTCCGGCATCCGGGCCCTGCAGTTGCACCTGGCGTTCGACCGAGACGTCCCACATGGAAACACCATTTATGATGCGCCAGTATTCTTCTTCCGGCTGGCCATAACCTGTCGGCATCAACATGCGGTTGTAGGTGGTAAAGCTGGTCACACCGTCGGCCACGGTGGCATCGAAGAACGGTGAAGGGCGCAGACGCGCAGACGGGAAAATGGAAAACATGGGCCGAGACCTCCCTGAACAATGGTGTTTTAATCTGTCCTACCCGCATCATCCATTGGAAAAACCGGCATTTACCAGTCCGGAAACGTCACCGGCGAATTTCGCGGGTTACGTCATTCAACACCTGGTGAAAAAACCTCCCCACAGCCGTGCCCGGCGCCGGCAATATCAGCGTTGCCCGAACAGGTGTTCGCCAAACCACTCGGTTGCAGCCCCGCTGGTCTCATAAAACTGCTCGACATAAGGGACAAAGTGCCCGCCCTTCAGGACAACCAGCTTCTTGGGTTGCAGGGCTCTTTCATACGCTTGAAGAGCCAGGTCGGTCGGCGTTACATGGTCGTGGTCGGCCACAATCATCAGCAACGGTGTCGGGCTGATGCGGTGAATGGAACTTCCCGGTTCATACTCGCGGGCCATCTCGGCGGATCGCAAGGTAACTTCGTTTATCCATCCAGGCGCACGCGAGCGGCTTCCCATGAAGAACTGCCAGCTGTCCTCGCCGGCCAGCGCGCCGGGTCCGCCGTCACCGTCTGTCACCACCTTGATCATCTTCGGCGCAGCCCCTTCGAACCGGTCGGCCCGGTCAGCCTGCAGGGCGGCAAGCACACCCGGCATCAGGTCTGCACGTGTCCGGCGAAGTGCAGCTTCAGGCCCGCTGACAGTAGGCACCTGGCTGACCACGCATTTGACCCGCCTGTCGTAGGCAGCGACCGCCAGAACATGGCCGCCACTGTAACTGGTTCCCCAGACACCGATGCGATCAACATCAACGTCCGGCAGTGTGCAGGCATATGTAATCGCATGCCGGTAGTCCCGGATTTGCTGTACCGGATCGATTTCCTGGCGGGGTTCACCTTCGCTTGCGCCGAAATTCCGGTTGTCAAATACGATGGCAGCCAGGCCGGCCGCGGCAAACGCCGCGGCATAATCATCAAGATACTGTTCTTTGACAGCGGAAAAACCATGCGCCATGACAATTGTGGGAAAGGATCCCCTGCTACCGTCAGGTACATAATGCCAGCCACGCAACATGGCACCTTCGGCATCGAACTCGATTTCAGTGCGCATTGGTTGCATCACCCTTCATTTCCTTTCATTCATGGCAATTGTCATTGCCTTTTTGATTTCAGGAACGGGATCATCCATATCAGGCAGGATATCACCCAGCAAACCGATGATCTGATAGTGTCTTTCTTCCATTGCGCCCCTCGTTCGTGTCTTCAACTTGATATGACAACCATGACGCGTTGATCAGGCTGGCACCACCCCATCATCAGTTATCTGCAACGGTGTGTCGAAAGTCTTTTGAAACCTGCTTTTATCCTAGTATGGTACCGGGCAATCAAATGAGGTTTTCTTATGTATGCACTTGGAAATGAGTTTGGCCGCCGGACCACTGTCGACGAGGTTTTTGATCGCCTTCATGCCGACATCGTCACCTTGAAGCTGGAACCCGGTACCCGCATGTCCGAGGTTGAAGTCGCCGGCCAGTTCAACATATCACGTCAGCCGGTGAGAGAAGCCTTCATCCGGTTGAGCAATATGCGGCTGCTGGAAATCCGCCCGCAAAAAGCGACCCTGGTCCGGAAAATCTCGCAAAGCCACATTCTGAACTCCCGGTTTATTCGCACGGCCGTCGAGGTTGAGGTGGTTCGCCGCGCGTGCGCTTCAAAGACCCAGTTGGATATCGTGTCATTCGACGGCAACCTTGCCCGGCAAAAGCAAAGTGTCGCCAATATGAACGTCGATGAATTTCATGACCTGGATTATGCATTTCATCATCTGATCTGCCGTGCCGGAGACGCTGAATTCGCCTTCGACACCATTGCCGGCAACAAGGCTCACGTTGACAGGCTGTGCATGATCCAGCTTTCTTCGCAATCGGCCCTCAATGAAGTCCGTGAAGATCATGCTGAAATTTACGACCTGCTCAAGAAGCGTGACGAGGCCGGTACCATCAAGCTGATACGGCACCATCTGAGCAGGTTAGATCAGACGCTCAATGCCGCCAGAGACTCCCACAGTGACTATTTCGAAGACTGAGCCGTCGATGCAGGCAAAAATCCTTGTCGGCATTGGCGAATGCATGGTCGAACTGGCCCAGGCCGACAATGGCCTGTTGCGGAAGTCGTTTGCCGGCGATGTGTTCAACACGCTGTGGTATGCGCGTGCAGGCCTTGATGAAAGCTGGACAACACGCTTCATGTCGGCCGTCGGAACCGACACCGTTTCAGGTGAAATGCTCTCCTTCTTCGAAAGTGCCGGAATTGACTGCAGCGCGATACAACGGCTGGAAAACAGGCGGCCCGGTCTGTACATGATCCATCTGGACGAGGGCGAACGCAGTTTCAGCTATTGGCGCGAAACCTCTGCAGCCCGCCTATTGGCCGCCGACAGGCGAAAGCTTGCTGAGACCATCGAGACTGCTTCCGCCATCTATTTTTCCGGCATTACATTGGCCATTCTGCCGGAAGCTGACGTGCTGGCGTTGATTGACTGCCTGAAGAAGGCGCGGTCACAAGGCAAGACAATTGCGTTTGATTCAAATATCCGCCCTGCCCTGTGGCAAGACCGCGAACAGATGAAACGGCTGATGCATCTGGCCGCCGGCGCTTCGACCATCTGCCTGCCCAGTTGCGACGATGAGCGCCATGCCTTCGGCGATCCTTCCAGCGAGGCTGTTCTGAGCCGCTACGCTGCCGCCGGCGCTGACACCATCGTTCTGAAAGACGGATCCGGCGACGTCGTGGTCCAGTCCGGCGAGGGTGTTTCAAGGTATCGGACCGAACATGTCACAAACCCGGTTGACACAACCGGCGCCGGCGATTCCTTCAATGGCGCTTTTCTGGCTGAATTCGTCCAGACTAACGATATCGCCAAATCCGTTGCAGCGGGCCAGACATGTGCAGCCAGGGTGATCCAGCACCACGGAGCGCTGGTCACCTTTTAATGTGCATTGCGGACTTGCTGATGCTATTTCCTAAGAGAACAGCACGCCGCCATTGATATCGACGGAGGTACCCGTCATGAACGATGACTGATCGCTGATCAGGAACACGGCGAGGTTTGCCGTGTCTTCAGACGTGCCTTCACGTTTCATCGGCGTGATGTTGGCCACATGAGCGCGAACTTCCGGCTTGGTGAAAATATTGTGGAAGTCCGTATCGATCATGCCGGGACAGATCGCGTTTACCCGGATGCGCGGCCCGAGTTCCTTCGCGAACCCCCGTGTCATGGTCATGGCAGCACCCTTTGACGCGGCATAGGCAACCGCTCCCGGGCCGCCGCCGTCTCGGCCCGCCTGAGATGCGAAACCGACTATTGAACTGCCGTCGGACATGTACGGCTCGACAGCCTTGATCATGCGGAAATAACTGGTCGTGTTCAGGTCCATGACCCGGTTCCAGTGGGCTTCGTCCATTTCGTCGATTTTCTTGCGGGCAATCAAGCCACCGGTGACGTGCACCAGCCCGTGGATGTCATCGCCGAATTCGGCGCGGGTCTTGTCGACCAGGCTCGTCACATCCTCGTTCTTTGTCAGGTCCCCGCCCAGGGCAAAGGCCTGCCCGCCTGCCGCCTTGATTTCATCGACGGCAGATTGCGCGCCGTCACCACTGGCATGATAGTTGATGGCAACCTTAGCACCTTCTTCGGCCAGCCGCATGACGCAGGCCCGGCCGATGTCGCGGCCTCCACCGGTAACAATCACCGTCTTGTTTTTTAAAAGCATAGTTCTCTCCTGTTAATGTTCGAAGTTTTGGCGCCTGACGGCGATTTATTTGAATCCGGGCATCAGCGTCCTGGGCAACCAGAGAGCGATCTCCGGAAACAGGATGATGAGCAGCAATATGAGAAGCATCGGCATGAGGATGATGACCACGTCGCGCAGGACCTTGACCACGTTGAGTCCGGCTATGGACGCCGAGATCAGCAGGCAAAGCCCGTATGGCGGGGTCACCAGCCCAAAGGCCAGCGAGACGATGCCGATAATGGCAAACACAACCGGATGAATGTCGGCCGCCGAGGCCACCGGATACAGGACCGTGCCCAGAATGATGATCGCCGGAATGGCATCGATGAACAGGCCGAACAGCAAAAAGAATGCCGCAATCACCAGCGCGGTTCCAAACTGGCCAAACTCAAGACCGGTCATGACGCCGACCATCAGGCGCGGCACATTGTAGAAAGCCAGCATCCATCCGAAGACCGACGCGGTGCCGATCGCAAACAGCGAGATCGATGCGAACCGGCCCGTCTCATACAGGATGCCGACCGTGTCGCGCAAGGTTATGGTGCGGTACACGACAAAGCCGAGAAAGAAAGAATAAAACGCAGCGATAATTGCACTTTCCGTTGGCGTGACGACACCGCCCACAATGCCGCCAATGACGAACACAGGCGTCAGTAACGCCAGGCCTGCCCCTTTCAGCGCATTCCAGAATTCAGCCATTGTCGGTTTTCCGGCGGTGGGATAATCATACACCTTTGCGTAGCCGTAGACGGTTGCCATCAAGGCGGCTGCAATCATCACTCCCGGTATCGCACCGGCGAGAAACAGCGCGCCCACTGAAATGGACATCACCCCGCCCCACACGATCATCAGGATGCTTGGCGGGATGATCACGCCCATGACGGATGAACACGCGGTTATGGCGACGGCAAAGCGCGGATCGAACCCCTGCCTGGTCATGGCCGGAATGAGGATCTTGCCGCAACCGGCGGCATCTGCGGTCGATGATCCGGAAATACCGGCAAACAACATTGAGACGGCTACGTTCACATGACCGAGACCACCCGGCAGCCACCCGGTCAGGACGCGGGCGAATTCGATCAGCTTGTCGGTTATCCTGCCGCCGTTCATCAGGTTTGCCGCCAGCAGAAAGAACGGAACCGCCAGCAGAATGAAGGAGTTATAGGAGTTGAACATCCGGTCCATGATCAGGAACGGCGTCAGCCGAATGTCGAACACCACCAGTGGAATGGTTGCAATGCCGAGCGCAAAGGCGACCGGCACACGCGCCACAACCAGAGTAATGAAACCTGTCAGAAGAATGAGGCAGGCATAACCGGTTGAAATGATCATGCCGCATGCCTTTCAGCGCTGTGCCGGTATTCCTGAACCGCCTGCCAAAACCGGAACATCGCGAATATTGCCCAGCAAAATCCGGCAAATGGCACCGTTATGTAGATCACCAGCAGGTTGACCTGCATCATCACCGAAGTCTGTATGTAGCCGAATTTTGCATAGCCGATGCCGTAATAGGCAAACAACAGCGCAAACACGCACATGACCAGCAGCACAAAGCCCTTTTGCAGGAGCTTGCCGAGCGGTGATGTGGCTTCGGGCACGACATGCACATCGAAGTGGGTCCCTTCCCACACCGCGATGATGGAGCCCAACATCACCATCCAGACAAAAAGATAGGTCGCCAGTTCCTCGGTCCACAGGTACACCGGGATGATCCCTGTATAGCGCGCCAGCACCTGCATGGTGACCGGTACAATCAGTGCCGCCACCAGAACACCCACTGTTACGCGCAGCAACTGGCAGAAGCCTTCAAGGGCTTTCTCGATCATGGTGTCCCCTCCCGAGTACCCGGCAAAGATTTCCCCTGCCGCCAGTCATACCACAGGGGAAATTCCCGGCTCCGCGTTTATTTCGAGCGAATGGCCTGCAGCAGGTCTTCAGCGCCCAGTTCCTTTGCATAGGCGTCCTGGACCGGCGTCACCAGATCAAGCAGCTTTTCACGTTCGGCAAAGGCATGAACCTCAATCTGCTTGGCCTCTTTCATCTGGTCGAGCTTCTTGGAATCTTCGGTTGATTCAAGTGCGCGACCAAACTCGCCTGCTTCCTTGCCGGCCTTGAGGATGGCTTTCTGAAGATCTTCAGGCAGCTTGCGGAAAGCCTTGCCGCTGAAGATGATCGGGCGAACCGTGATGGAGTGCTGGGTCAGCGTGATGTGCGGCGCAACTTCAAAGAACTTGTATTGCAGCAGGCTGGCTGACTCGTTTTCAAGTCCGTCCACGACGCCTGTCTGAATGGCGTTGTACACTTCAGAATAGGCGATGGCTGAAGGCGCTGCCTTGATTGCCTCAAACACCCGCGCCTGGATGGGAGCACCCATGACGCGCATCTTGTGGCCTGTCAGCTCTTCGATATTGGAGATTTTCTTGTTGGAGATCAGGTTGCGGGTACCACCACCTGCATAGCCGATGATCATCAGGTCGGCCTTCTTGAGCAGCTCTTCTTCCAGTGGCTTCAATACGTCGCTGGACAAAACCGCGTTCCAGTGATCCAGGTCACGGAACACAAAAGGCATATCCATCAACGGCACTGACGGTGCAAAACGAGCCAGGTTGGATGGTGCGATAATGGCGTAGTCGATGGCCACGCCCTGGGTCAGGAAGTTCACATAATCAGGCTCAATGCCAAGCTCGCTATTGCCGCGCAGATCAAAGGTGACCTTCTTGCCGTATTCCTTGTTGACCAGTTCCCCAAGCTTGATGAGGGTTTTCGAATAGGCGTGCTCATTGTCGAACAGACTGGCGCCGCGCAGCGTCATATCTTCTGCCTTGGCAGCGGTGACCGCAAGCACGGCCATGCCGGCAACAACGGCGCCGGACATGAGTTTTCTCATATTTTTTATCAGGTTCATTTTTTCCTCCACTAGCCCCGAAAAGCCACCAGAACCATTCTGGAACAACCCTTCTAAATGGGGTTCGATGGAGAAATTAGTCATGTCAAAATTGACGTGTCAATCATTATGTTTACTAGTATGGTACTTTTTCAGATACGATCGGCGTGCCCGTCCAACCTCACCCGCACGTGGATGTTCCTGAACTGTTTAATGGCTCTTGGCAGTAAGATATTGATTGTAGTTGTTTTAAAATGCCACAAGCCGTAGCGGTCGATGAAACCCGTCGCTCTTTCTGCGGAAGAATTTTCAACGACCAAAGAGACGATCAGATAAACGCCGATTTTCCAATTGGCTCTCGGAGACCAAAAAACAATGCTCACCGGCAAGGAAAGCTCAAAACGCCTCAGGTCCATGTTGTCGACTGTGCCAATCGTCCCGGTCCTGGTTGTCCGCGATCCGACGCATGCGATACCGTTGGCGCAAAGCCTGGTAGCTGGTGGACTGCCCGTCGTCGAAGTGACCCTGCGCACGCCGGCCGCAATCGACGTCATCAGGGCAATGAGCTCGGTGACAGGTTGTGTGGTCGGCGTGGGTACGTTGTTGTCAGATGACGATGTTGCCGCAGCAGCTGATGCAGGCGCGAAGTTCGGTGTATCGCCGGGCACCACTGAAACACTCGTCACCTCCTGTGAACAACATGACTTGCCGCTGTTGGGCGGTGTTGCAACTGTATCCGAAATGATGCGGCTCCATGAGCGCGGGTATGATGTTGCAAAGTTTTTCCCCGCCGAAGCGTCCGGCGGCGCACCGGCGCTCAAGGCATTTGCCGGCCCCATGCCCGGTTTCCACTTCTGCCCGACCGGGGGCCTGAACCCGGACAATATTGAAACATATATCAAACTGCCCAACGTGCTGTGTGCCGGCGGATCGTGGATTGTGCCGCCTGCGCACCTGAAATCCAAAAACTGGCAGGCAATTGAGAATCTTGCCGCGCAGGCCTCAAAACTGCCCTGCTGATCGCTTCCCTGCAACAATCATCCAATTGCAGTCACAAAACCAAAAACCCCCACATTCGTGTTGTTGTATGTGACTTGGCCTGACGCTATCATTTGATTGGTTTCTGCACAGAACGGCGTTGCAAAAAGACAGCCAACACCCACGCGCGAGCGGGTGAGTGTGCTTGCGCAAGCTTCCAACGGGTTCAGATGAACTTGTTGAGTGAGTGAGATGCGAGGAACAGTTTCATGAAGATCACGGTAAATGGCGTTGAACACTCGTTCGACGGAGACCTGTCCATGCCCGCACTATGGTATGTGCGCGACGAACTGGCGTTAAACGGCAGCAAGTTTGGCTGCGGAACCGGCCTGTGCGGTGCCTGCACCATACACGTGGATGGCGAAGCGGTTCGTGGCTGCCTGGTGTCAATGCAGGAACTCGAAGGCAAGTCCGTCACCACAATCGAAGGCCTCAGCGAAGACGGCAACCACCCGGTCCAGGTGGCATGGCGCGACCAGAACGTACCGCAATGCGGTTTCTGTCAGACCGGCCAGATCATGCAGGCTGCCTCCCTGCTCAAGTCCAACCCGAAGCCCAGCGACCAGGAAATACTCACTTCCATGAGTGGCAATATCTGCCGGTGCGGTTGTTATCAGCGCATCGTTTCTGCCGTCCGCCAAGCATCAACGGGAGCATGAAGCCATGTTACATCAACTTCAATCGTTTGCAGAAAATTCGCGCTCAACAACCAGCCCGGCGCTTCAGGCCGCTTTGCGAAAAGTGGCGACGACGGAAATCAGCCGCCGCGGCATTCTCTGCGGCGCAGCAGGTTTTGTGCTGGCCGCGCACTTCCTGCCGGGCACGGCTCAGGCTTTTGAAGCCTATCCCACACAAGGCCTGAACATGCCCAATGGCGTGCGCAATGATCCACATATTTTCGTGTCGATTGCCCCGGACGGGCAAGTCACGATCATCGCGCATCGCTCTGAAATGGGCACCGGCTCACGTACCTCCCTGCCGATGATCATTGCCGATGAAATGGAAGCCGACTGGGATCGTGTCACCATTGTCCAGGCCGAAGGCGATGAACCCAAATACGGCAACCAGGATACCGACGGGTCGCGCAGCCTGCGCCATCACATCCAGCCATGCCGCGAGATCGGCGCTGCCGTACGCAAGATGCTGGAACTTGCTGCTGCCAAAAAATGGGGCGTCAGTGAAGACATGGTCGAGGCATCCGGCCATCAGGTAACGCACAAGACGCTTGGCACCCGCATCGGCTATGGCGACCTGGCAACCGCCGCCATGGCACTGGAAACCCCTGCCCGCGACCAGCTTCGGTTCAAGACCGAACAGGAATTCCGCTATATCGGCAAAGGCCAGGTGCCTATCTATGATCTGCACGACATCACCACCGGCAAAGCCGTCTACGGCGCCGATGTAAATCTGCCGGGAATGAAATTTGCAGTGATCGCCCGGCCTCCGGTAGTCGGTGCAACCATCAAGTCTGTCGATGACAGTGCTGCACTGGCGGTACCCGGTGTGGAGAAAACCGTACAGATTCCGGTGACGCCGCTGGGCTCGAAGTTCAAGCCACTAGGTGGCGTGGCCGTGATAGCCAAAAACACCTGGGCCGCCCTGCAGGGCCGCGATGCACTGAAAATCGAATGGGACCAGGGTGAGCACGGTTCGTTCAATACTACAGACTACGAGAAGGAGTTGCGCGCGTCAGTTGCACAACCCGGCGCGTCGGTACGCAATCAGGGCGACACCGAAGCAGCCCTGAAATCGGCTGCCCGCACCTTGACCTATGAATACTACCAGCCCCATCTGGCACATGCGCCGATGGAACCGCCGGCAGCAGTTGCCGCCTTCAAGGACGGCAAGTGCGAGATTTGGGCGCCTGTCCAGAGCCCCTATACAGCGCGCACCGACACCGCCGAATATCTCGGTTTGAAACCGGATGATGTGCGGGTGAATGTAACCCTGCTCGGCGGCGGGTTCGGCCGCAAGTCCAAGGCTGATTTTGCCACAGAGGCTGCCTTCCTTGCCAAGGAGCTCGATGGCTCCGTGAAAGTGCAATGGTCAAGGGAGGACGATATCCGTAACGGATACAGCCACACTTCCTCGGTTGAGCGCATTGATGTCGGCCTGGACGCCGACAACAAGGTAACAGCGTGGCGCCATCGCAGTGCCGCACCGTCCTTCCTGTCGACATTCGTCAAGGATGAGGGCAACCAGCATGAGATCGAAATCGGCATGGGCCTGGAAAACCTGCCCTACGCGATTGCCAATGTAAGTGCCGAGCAATGCAAGGCATATGCCCACACACGCATTGGCTGGTATCGCTCGGTGTCCAACATTCCGCGCGCCTTTGCGGTTCAGTCGGCAACTGCCGAACTGGCAGCGGAACTGGGCAAGGACCAGAAGGATTTTCTGATCGAAATGATTGGTCCGGACCGCATACTGGAAGCCAAGGCTTCAGGCCTGCCGGGCAAGTTCTGGAACCAGTACGAACCGCAGGAGGAGTTCCCGTTCGACACTGCACGTCTGCGCGCCGTTGCTGAACTGGCTGCAGACAAGGCCGGTTGGGGCAAGACACTGCCGGAAGGCGAAGGTCTCGGCATCGCGGTTCACCGCAGCTTCGTGTCCTACATCGCCATGGTGGTTCACGCCAAAGTCGAGGATGGCACTGTCACGGTGCCGGAAGTGCATGTGGCAATTGACTGCGGGTTCGCCGCCAATCCCGAACGCATTCGTTCGCAAATGCAGGGCGCGTGTGTGTTCGGCATGACAACCGCCCTGCACTTGGGCCTTACCTTTGAGGACGGTGAAGTGCAGCAGGGCAATTTCAACGACTATGAAATGGTGCGTTCCGACAACTTCCCCGAAGTTGTGCACACCCACATCGTACCGCATCCGTTCTCGGTGCACGCAACCGGTGTCGGGGAGCCCGGAGTGCCGCCCTTCATTCCGGCACTTACCAACGCCATCTTCAACGCCAGCGGTAAGCGAGTACGCAACCTGCCTATCGGCGATCAACTGGCTTGAACCAGGTAGCATGAACAATACCGGGAGGCGGTCACATGACCGCCTCCCAATCGGAGCTGCCGACCAGCAGCGAGGTTACATTTCCAGCTCGCTCTGATAGGCGAACAGGGCCGGTTGACCGCCGGTATGAATGAACAGAACCCGCTCGCCCGGTTTAATGGCTCCTTCTTTTACCAGCCCCGGCACACCGGCAAAACTCTTGCCCGTATAAACCGGATCCAGGAACAGCCCTTCCTGCCGTGCCATCATCATGATGGCGTCGCGGGCCGGCTGTCCGACATGGCCGTAGCCCGGCTCAAGCGC
>JABDRA010000670.1 GCA_013041995.1 Anderseniella sp.
GTCAACAAGCGGATCTTCGAAGCGTTCATGAAAGACGGGGCAGATGCCTGGTATGCGGAAGGCGCTGCGGAGCGCTTTCTGGCAGGAGACTATTCAACCAATGAATGGACGCAGGTGCGTGACATTCTGGACGTCTGGTTTGATTCAGGTTCCACCCACGCCTTCTGCCTGGAACAGCGTGAAGACCTCAAATGGCCGGCTGATCTGTATCTCGAAGGCTCCGACCAGCATCGCGGCTGGTTTCATTCATCACTGCTGGAATCCTGCGGGACGCGCGGCCGGGCGCCATACGATGCGGTTCTCACTCATGGCTTCACCATGGACGAGCAGGGCCGCAAGATGTCCAAGTCGCTGAACAATTCCACGGCACCGCAGGACGTGATCAAGCAATATGGCGCCGATATCCTGCGCTTGTGGGTGGCTTCAGTTGATTATGCAGAAGACCAGCGCATCGGTCCTGAAATCATCAAGACCAATGTCGATGCCTATCGCAAGCTGCGCAACACACTGCGCTGGATGTTGGGTTCGCTGGCGCATTTCAAACCGGAAGACAAGGTGTCTGACGCCGACATGCCGGAACTGGAACGCCTGATGCTGTCACACCTTGCCCGCCTGGATGGTGTGGTGCGTAAAGGTTATGACGAGTTTGACTTCCGCCGCATTTATTCGGCCTTGTCGAATTTCATGACCACGGACCTGTCGTCGTTCTACTTCGATGTGCGCAAGGACGCGTTGTACTGTGATGCGCCGTCTTCCATGCAACGCCGCGCCGCACTCACCGTTATCGATCGAATTTTCGATTGCGTGGTTTCATGGCTGGCCCCGGTTCTGGTGTTCACCTGTGACGAGGCCTGGGCACAGCGCCACGGTGACGAGGTTTGCGTCCACACGGTTCAGTTTCCGGAAGTCTCGGCAAGCTGGCGTGATCAGGACCTTGAAGCCAAATGGGCGAAAATCATGAAGGTGCGCTCCGTTGTGACCGGCGCGCTGGAAATCGAACGCCGCGAAAAGCGCATCGGATCATCCCTCGAGTCGGCACCGGTCGTCTACATCGCTGATGAGACATTGTCTAGTGCGGTTCGCGATATCGATATGGCTGAAATCTGCATTACTTCAGATGCACGCGTTGAACACGGCGAAGGTCCCGCAGATGCCTACCGGCTGGATGAGGTGCGTGGTGTCTGCGTCGTGCCGGCAATGGCCAAGGGCACCAAGTGTGCGCGGTCCTGGAAAGTTCTGCCCGAGGTCGGAAGCGATGCGGAGTATCCTGACGTGACACCTCGCGACGCTGATGCCCTGCGTGAATGGGCCAGGCTGGGTGTGACCGTTTGATGATCTCCAGGCCGGTGATGTGGGGCCGCCTGTCCGCTATCGGAGCGGTAATGGCGGTGCTGGTCTACATCATAGATCAGGGCCACAAATGGTACATGATCAAGGTATTCGATATCGCTCAGCATCAGTCTGTGAAGGTGGTGCCGGGTTTCGATCTGGTCATGGTGTGGAATTACGGCATTTCCTATGGCTGGTTTGCCTCTCATTCCCAGGCGACCAGATGGATACTGATCGTGCTATCCGTCGCGGTGGCGGTTTTGTTGTGGATATGGCTGGCCCGACAGACCAGGGCGTATGTCGCTGCAGCGATCGGCCTGGTGCTGGGTGGCGCGCTTGCCAACGCAACTGACCGGCTTCTGCATGGTGCAGTTGCGGACTTTTTTCACCTCTATGTCGCCGGATTTAGCTGGTATGTTTTCAACATTGCCGACACAGCCATCGTTGCAGGTGTGCTTGTGCTGATGTATGACTCGTTTACGCACGACGAAAAAACAGACGGATAAGTGATCTTGCGTGATCGCATTAGAGCAACATGGGTTCAAGTGAACCCATAAAGTCGCCCTAGTAGCCAAAAAGCGATCAATTTTATGATTTTTGATTGATTCAATCAAAAATCACGCTGATCTAGGCCATGCTTTTGCCCTAAACGGCTGTCAGGCGTGGCGCAGATTCCGACATCGATTTCTGACGGTTGCGAACAGTAATGGGAGTGTTTCTGAGATGACGCTTAAGTTTAACATGCGAACCGGGCTGGCACTGCTTGTTCTGCCGTTTCTGGCAGCGTGTTCGGAAACCAGTGTCCTTGATGCTTTCGATTCAGGCAATCGGGGCGAGGAAACTGGTCCGATTACCAGCAATCAGCCATTGTCAGTGCCACCTGATCTGGCATTGCGCCAGCCAGGTGCTGCCAACGCACCAGCCTACAACAGAAGCAGCAACGGTCTGCAGGTCCAGCAGGGTCAGCGCGCGACGAACCAGACCTATCAGGCGCCACCGCCGCCGCAGCCGCAGGGCCAGCAGCCGGCATGGCAGAATGCCGCGCCTGCGCAGCAACAGCAGGCCTACCAGGCGCCACCGGCACCACGTGACGCCACAGCCGGGATATCCAACAATATTATCCAGAGCAAGAATCCGGCGGACGAACCCTATCTTCGCCACGGCATAAATCCATACAATGCCGATGGTACCCGCAAGAAGCAGTCAGTTCTGGACAAGGAAGCGCGCGCCAAGAAACTCGAACTCGAACGTGCCAAAAACCCCAGTTACGGCACCGTGTTTAATTCGGGTGAGCTCTGGACGAGCAACTAGATCAGTATGTTTTTTGATTGAATCAATCAAAAAACATAAAACTGATCGCTTTCAAGGTGCTAGAGCAACATGGGTTCAAGTGAACCCATGTTGCTCTAAACCAGGAAGATTTTCGGTTCAATCAACCAAAAATCAGTAACCTGGACACACGCAGAAACACGAAATTGGTTACGAATAGTTCAGTAGCGTTGGAAACACGCTTCATGCATAGTGCGCGCAAGTGATTTGCTTAAATCGGGATAGTTTGCGAGTGTAACTGACACTAATCAAAAACTTGATCGTTTCCAGGTGTGAGGGCAATTTGAAGGGTTCCGGTGAACCTATTCTGCCCTGACGCGTAAACCTGCAGATCGATATGCATTTGATGGCTTTGTCGTGCCAATAGGGAGTTTGCCTTGCTCAAATCCGTAGTGTCCAACCTGCTTGAAAATGGCCGTTCCGTGTCCGTGGCGCTGTTTGCGCTGATGTTCGCAATCACTGCATCGGCGATGCCTGCGCGAGCGCTTGACGTTGATGTCAGCGAATACACGTTGGAAAACGGGATGAAGGTCTTTGTCATTCCGGACCATCGTGCGCCCGTGGTCACCCACATGGTCTGGGTCCGTGTCGGATCCGCGGATGAGGAACTGGGTAAATCCGGTATTGCGCACTATCTCGAACACCTGTTGTTCAAGGGAACCGAAAAGCTGAAGCCCGGCGAGTTCTCCAAAATCATCCGTCAGAACGGGGGCGAAGACAACGCCTTCACGAGTTATGACTTCACAGCCTATTTCGAGCGCATCGCGACAGACCGTCTCGAACTGGTCATGGAACTTGGTGCTGATCGATTTGCAAATACTGTTTTCGATGACAAGGACATCAAGACTGAACTGGAAGTCGTCAAGGAGGAGCGCCGGTCGCGTACCGACAACAATCCTGCCGCGCTGCTTCGTGAGCAGCTTTCCGCTGCCGCATATACTGCCCATACCTACGGTCGCCCGGTGATTGGCTGGATGTCGGAAGTTGAATCACTCGCCGCCGCTGATGCGCAGGCTTTTTACCGCAAATATTATACACCATCCAATGCGGCTCTCGTCGTGGCCGGAGATGTTGATCCCAAAAAAGTACAGGAACTGGCAGTAAAGTATTACGGCAAGCTGAAAAATACGGCTCCAACACCACGACGTGCGCGCACGCAGGAACCAACGCCGATTGCTGCCAAGCGTGTCGAAATGTCCGATCCGCGAGTTGCCAGCCCGTCTATTGCCCGCAAGTATCTTGTACCTGGCGTCAATCAGGCGCCCCCAGGTGTAGCTGAAACGCTTGATGTTCTGGGCCAGGTGCTTGGCAGCGGTTCGTCATCCTACCTTTATGAAGAACTGGTCATCCGTCAGAAGGTCGCTTCGCAGGTATCGTCATGGCACAATGGCGACACGCTGGACGGCGGTGAGATAAGCATCAGTCTTGCACCGGCACCAGGCGTTGACGTCATAGCCGCCGAAGAGGCGCTAGATGCAGCATTGCACAAGCTTTTCAAAGACGGTGTGTCGGAAGACCGGGTTGCACGGGCAAGAAATCAACTGGTTGCCAGTAATGTATACGCCATCGACAGTCAGTTCCGTTTGGCCTACATATTCGGGGCTGCATTTGCTATCGGGCGATCTGTCGAAGATACGCTGGGGTGGACCAGCCGCGTAAAGCAGGTCACCGCGCAGCAGGTCAATGAGGCGGCACGTGACTATCTCAAGCTGCGGAGTTCGGCTACCGGCGTGCTGGTCCCGGCTCCATCGAAGGCAGCCAATGCCACTTCAAATTGAAACCCCATCCTCCAAGTCACGGAACCGGACGGCAGCCATGAAATTCTTCAAACTAACCATTCTGACGCTGCTGGTGGGCCTGTTGCAGGTCGTACATGCACAGGCATTTGAAATACGCGAAGTTGAATCACCTGGTGGATTGAAAGCCTGGCTGGTGTCCGACAAGACGGTGCCTTTGATTACCATGCGTTTTTCGTTTCGTGGCGGGACCGTCAATGACCCTGAGAACGCGTCAGGGCGGTCGTATTTTTTGTCCGGCATGCTGGACGAGGGGGCGGGTGATCTGAAGTCGCAGGAATTCCAGCAGCGCATGTCGGAACTGGCGATGCGCATGTCATTTGACGCTGAGCGCGAGCATTTTGGCGGTTCGTTTCAGACCCTGTCGGAAAACAAGGACGCATCCTTTGAACTGTTGCGGCTGCTGTTACCAAGCCACGCTTCGATGCAGAACCCATGGACAAGGTGCGCGGCCAGATTTTGCTGGGGATCAAGGGTGATGAAGAAAACCCTGTCCGTATTGCCAGCAAGGCATTGCTGAAAACCATGCTTGGCGATCATCCCTACGCGCGTGTGCCCAAGGGCGATGCCGACAGTGTGTCGTCAATGAAGCCGTCTGACCTGAAAGACGCGTGGTCTGCCATCTTTGTGCGCAATCATTTGCAGGTCGCAGTTGTTGGCGACATCACGGCCGAAGAACTGGGACCACTGCTGGACAAGGTGTTTGGTGCGCTGCCGGCACAGGGAAAAAAGATCTCCATACCTGATCTGAAAGCGCCGGAAAAAGGCTCGATAACCATTGTCGAG
>JABDRA010000672.1 GCA_013041995.1 Anderseniella sp.
TGCGTACAGGGCATGAGCTGGACGTAGTGACAGAACTTGCCAATCCAAGGCTCGAACGGGCGATCGGGGTTATTTACCGCCCGGAAACCGAGCTTGCCAGCCACTATTTCGAGGCTGTGCTGCCGAAGCAGTTTGACGAATACATCTGGATTGACAAGACAAGTGCAATCTCACCCCTGCCAAGCGGTCAAATCAAAGGTGTGCCGGATACTTATCCGTTTGGAGTATGATTTGCCTGCACCGGCGGATGTGCATGAAACTGACCGGACTCCTCTTCCCTGCCCCGGACCACTCTTAACCCCCTAAGCGGGCCGAAATGTTCCGTTACCACGGTGCACTGTGCTTCCGGTTCGCTGTCGGCATGAAAATAGATCACCACCCAATCACGGGTCCTGCCCAGTTCATGGGCACGCGGGGTGTTTGAATAAAGCGCGGTGAAATGCCAGTCACCGCGCTGCGTATGAAAAATCGGCAGGGACGCACCTTCATCAGAGGCGAAGCGGCGCGGCTGTATCAGCGGCAGGTGTCCTGCCTCGGATTTCTCCCGGTATTCACGATCCACATCAAGCAGGTCCGCGACATCCGGCACACTGTTCGCTTGTGATGTCATGCCGACCCGCCGGCGTTGCAGCAGGCTGACCAGGGCTTGCCGAATTGCCGTCACCCGCCGGACGCCAATGCCCGGGACTTCGTTCAAACGCCCGTCATACGCTGCAACTTCAAGATCTTCCAGTGTCTCGATATGCAGGCGGGATTCAATGTCTGCAGCCAGTTTGGGTCCAATGCCGGGGATCGTACGAAACAGCTTCACAGGATCAATCGACCCGCGCAACCGCTCGAGTTGCAACCAACGGCCGGTCTGGATCATCTCAACTATCGCTGACGCGATCGACTTGCCGATGTGTGGCAGCTCAATCAATCCTTCCACACCTTCGCTGGCAAGAATGTCACCGGCATTTCTTTGCATGGTATCCAGTGTGCCTGCCGCACGCCTGTATGCGCCAGTGCGGAAGGGGTTTGCGCCTTGTTGTTCAAGCAGGTCGGCCACGTCGCGCAATCGTGCCGCGATCCAGCGGTTCCAGCCATTTGCCGCCGTCGTTTCTCGCGGTCCTGCTTTTGTGACGAGTTGTTTCATGTCCGGCCGGAATAGTTGTATAAGGGAACGATTATCTGCACGACAGAGGCGATGCCGCGTTGATCCTCGTCAAACCGGTATCGGTAGTCTGCTGTGACCTGACTACCTGATCGACCACTGCTGAACTGAAGCGCCCTGGTCGGCAACTTGAGTATTGCCGGTTGGCACCTCACAACGTTCCGCCTCACAAGTGCCGTGTGCGAAGTCACAGGAATTACCTGACAACAAAGACCGATGCCTTTGAATGAGCGGCGATCTTGCCGCCGTTGGAGGGCCAGACGTAGTCGACGATTGTCGGAACATGTGACGCCATAACCACCAAATCCGCCTCGATTTTACTTACTGCCTCGAGCAGGACATCATCCACATCGGCAACAAGATCATGGCCCACAAAAGTCTTGCAGCTGGCGCTGTGGCCGTATTTCGCCGTCTGGCTTGTGGTGAATGCCTGGAGCTTTTTTTCATACTCCGCCGGATTGTGGGCTATACGGCTTGGCTCCTCATTGGCAACACCTACATAGCACACCGGTATGTCGTAGTGCTTTGCCAAACCAGCAGCCGCGCTCAAAGCTTTCGACAGCGATTCGAGGTGTTCAAGGTCCACCGGCACCATCATGAGTGTAAACATGGCTCTCCCTAAAACGCTTTCTTGCATCGACTTTACAATAGTTGCCGAATGCTGGGTCAGCGAAAACGTCCTCAATCCAAACCACACACGTCACGGTGTGGCATACCGTTATCGTCCTCTGACGAAAAATACTGGTCGCACGTTTCAAGCAATGCCGCGTTGATCCTGGTCAATGAAAAACTTCCTCCTTCTCCAGATCAGAGATTGATGGAAGTGTCGGGCGAGTTCGTAGATGTCTATAAAGATGTTGTCCGGAAGATCTCTGCTCTATTGGCGAAGAACGAGAAATTTCTGCATTTGGCACGTCCAGGACGCCCGATTGCACCTTCGTAAACCTTTCCTTTGGAACGCTATAAGGCACCAGAATTGATCTTGATCATGGGATTGGCAGCCAGCTTTCCTATTGTAGGAACAACAATTTCTGGAAGGTTACCGATGTCAGATACACACACAACGACAATTCGCGAAGCAGTCGGCGTTTTTCACAATGCTGACGAGATGGAAACCGCCATCGAGGAACTGGAAGAAAGCGGGTTTGATCGAGCAGAGATCAGCTTGCTGGCAAGTCAGGATGCCGTGCGTGAGAAACTCGGCCATGCATACGCCGATGCCAAGTCACTCGAAGACAGCGCGTTGGCGCCGCGAACGGCATTTGTTTCGACTGAATCCGTTGGCGACGCCGAAGGTGCAGTGCTCGGGGGATTGATTTATGTCGGCGCACTCGTTGCAGCAGGGGCGGTTGTTGCATCCGGTGGTTCATTCGGGGCGCTGCTGGCAGCAACGGTGGCAGGCACCGCCTCAGGCGGACTTGTTGGCGGCGCTTTGGCTGCTCTGGTCGGCAAGCAACATGCTGACAGCCTTCAGGAACAGCTTGATCGCGGGGGTCTACTGGTCTGGGTGCGGACGCCCACCGAGGCTGACGAAAATCGCGCGGTGGAAATTTTGAAGCGCAACAAGGCCGATGACGTTCATCTGCACTCAATCGAAGCATGATCCTTGGCTGAACAATCCGGGCAAAAAACCAAATTACTGGAGATGAATTGAATGACCGGTGAGCAGTTGAAGCAGATCGTTGGGTCTATTGATGAACAGAAACTGGCTGCGATCCTGGCATCTGGAGCAAGGATTGAGGATGTTGTTGAGGCGAAAGCATTGGCTAACGGCAAGAGCGATGTTGTGGGCCAGGGTGAACAGGTCATCCGTGGTCCCGTCAAAGAAGTTTTGATTATTTTGACCGCTGGCAAATCAGATCATGATCTGATTCCACAGCAACAGACCTGACAACAAGTAATATGGCGGTCGAAGCCAACATATGAAAAACCATCGGTCCGAAAGCGAACTTGAGAAGGCACTTCTTGATCCAGCCGCCTCATTCAAGTCTCCAGCGGATGTGCTGAACAGTCAGAGATTCAGCCAGAGGGACAAGATCGAAATCCTGCGCCGGTGGGAATATGATGCCGTCGAGATGAGCGTCGCCGGCGAAGAAGGTATGGTCGGTCCCAATGGCGGTGATCTGCTGCAACAGATCGTAATCGCACTGAGAGATCTGGCAGGTGACATTGATACCGATCACACACCACCGACCAAGCAAGGTGGTTTGGCTCGCTATTCGGTGAAGCCGAGAGCTTGAAACTCAAAAGTCATCTGACATTTCTGAAGGGTTATGGGGGTTAGTTTTGTGAATGAACAATTCTTGTACCCGATGGCAGCCAGCCTTGTCGCCGCGCTGGTTACCACAATCGGAATTGTGGTCGTACAACATCACGAAGACTGGGGCCGGCAGAATTCCAGTTACTTCGCCGCCTTTGCTGCCGGTGTTCTGGTCACGGTTTCATTTCTGCATCTGATCCCGAAGAGCTTCGATCTGCAACAGTCTGCTCCTGTCTATCTTCTCGTCGGCTATCTGATGATGCACATTCTCAACCGGTTCGTTACAGCCTATGTGTGCGATCGGCCTGCCAAGGCGGATTATGCAATTGGATTGGTTCCCATGCTGGGCATCGGGTTCCACTCTCTCATTGACGGCGCGGTGTATTCGATCACCTTCACCGTGCGTACATTCACAGGCGTAGCTGCCGCCATTGGGATGGTGCTCCACGAATTTCCGGAGGGTATTGTCACCTACGTCCTGCTCCTGAGAGGTGGCCTGGAAAAGTAGTGGGCATTCTGGCTGGCATTTATGGCGGCTGCGGTGTCAACCCCTCTGGGAACACTGACTTCGTACCCGTTTGTTCAACACGTGGATATCTCTGTGCTTGGCAGTCTGCTCAGCCTGTCAGCCGGTGCCCTGATCTACGTGGGTGCAACGCATTTATTGCCGGCGGCTGAACGCGAACCGCGCAGATATTCTCTGCTCGCACTGGCGGCCGGTATCGCAACGGCAATCGGTATCACGCTTAGCCAGTAGAAGGTTAAAAAAACCATGCAAACAAGACCATTTGTCAGCGTGCGCAGATGAACGTGATTGCCTTGGGATTCCTGGGCAGCCTTGCTGCCGGATTGATGACCGCAGCAGGAGCATTGCCAATTCTGGTGGGCAGGACCGTCACACGCCGTATTAATGATGTTCTGCTGGGGTTTGCAGCAGGAGTTATGCTCTCTGCCTCGTTCTTCTCCCTGATCATCCCAAGTCTTGAAATTTCTGCCACGCAGTATGGCAAGGGCATCTTCCCGGCTCTCATTGCCATGGGGGGAATCATATTGGGAGCCGCAGCCATTTACCTTTTGGACGAGAGGGTTCCCCATCGACACTTCATCAAGGGCTATGAAGGCCCAAAAGCTGAATCTATCAGAAAAATCTGGTTGTTTGTCATTGCTATCACCTTGCACAATGTCCCCGAAGGCCTGGCCGTCGGTATCGGCTTTGGTGGTGGCGACATAAGTGCAGCAACGACTCTGGCTCTTGGCATCGGGCTCCAAAATGCACCGGAAGGGCTGGCAGTTGCACTGGCTCTTCAGTCGGAAGGTTATAGCAAGACCTATGCCTTTATGGTGGCTTCCCTCACCGGCCTGGTGGAGCCTGTGGCAGGATTGGCAGGCGTCATCGCCGTAAGTGCATCGCAGTTCCTCTTGCCCTGGGGCCTGACTTTCGCTGCCGGAGCAATGATCTACGTGATCAGCAATGAAATCATTCCTGAAACACATCGCCACGGCCACCACAAAGCCGCTACCGCGGGGCTTGTTATCGGAGTGGTTGTCATGATGTTTCTGGATGTCGTGTTCGGCTAGAACTGTTTGCCCTACTCATGACGCAGTGCTTCAATCGGATTCAGACGCGCTGCCCTTCGTGCAGGAAAGTACCCAAAGATGACCCCGACAAGCGCGGAAAATACAAAAGCGATCATGACGATGTTGGGTTCAAAAATGAACGGTACCTTGAGGATGTTTGCAGCAAACCCCGCAAGCCCCAGTCCAAGTGCAATGCCGATCAGACCACCAATCAAGGACAGTACAACCGCTTCCACAAGGAATTGCATCAGCACCTGACTTTCTTGTGCGCCGACCGCCAGGCGAATGCCAATTTCCCGCGTCCGTTCAGTCACCGACACCAGCATGATGTTCATGATGCCGATGCCGCCCACAAGCAGGCTGACAGCGGCGACAGCACCTAACAACCCAGTCAGAATACGGGTCGTCCCGGACATCATGTTGGCGATTTCAGTCATGTCACGCACATTGAAATCGTCGTCTTCAAGGGGTGATATTCGGCGCAATTCACGCATCAGCAAGGTTACATCCCGGCGAACTTTCGCTGTCGAAACTCCATCACGCGCTGATACATAAATGGTTTGAATATCCTGATTGCCAAGAAATCGGCGCTGAACGGATCGGATCGGCATGACGACTATATCATCCTGATCCTGACCAAAGCTGGACTGTCCTTTGGTTGCCAGTAAACCAATGACCTCGCAAGATACCTTTTTCAGGCGAATCTTGGAGCCAATCGGATCAGCGTTGCCGAATAGTTCCGAGCGAACAGTCTCACCAATAATACAAACCGCCTTGCCGGATCTCAATTCTGACTCGAAGAACCGGCGTCCAGATGCAAAACGCCATTCTTGCGCGAGGAAATACTCGTTAGTACTCCCCGTGATGGTGGTATTCCAGTTCTCGTTACCATAGATGGAAGTAGAAGCCGCCCGCGAGACCGGCGCTATGGTTTTGACGCCATTGATCTGCTGGCGCAGCGCAACTAGATCGCGGGCGTCAAAATTTGCTGCGGACGTTCTGGCGCCGCCAGGGCCGAAGCCCTGGCCGGGGCGGACAAACAGAAGGTTGCTGCCAAGCTTGGCAATATCCTGCGTGACCTGGGCCGTAGTACCACCTCCAACGGTGACCATCGTGATGACTGCGGCAACGCCAATAACGATACCAAGAACCGTCAAAAATGATCTGAGCGCGTTGCGAAAAATTGCCAGAAGAGCAAGCTTGACGGTTTCCCAGATCATCAGGCAGCTTCCTTCGTCCGGCCATCGGAGGCAATCTTGCCATCGACAAACAGGATGGTGCGGTCGGCGTAGTCAGCCATCTCGCGTTCGTGGGTCACCATGATGATGGTGATACCTTCATCCTTGTTGAGACTGGTCAGCAATTCCATGATTTCGCGGCTGCGGCTGGTATCGAGATTACCGGTGGGCTCATCGGCCAGAAGCACATCGGGTTGACTTGCAATGGCGCGTGCTATGGCGGCACGCTGTTGCTCACCACCCGATAGTTCACCGGGACTGTGACTTTCCCTGCCTGCAAGACCCACTTTCTTGAGTGCATCAAGTGCCAGAGCGCGACGCTCAGCTTGTCGCATACCGCGATAGATCAATGGAAGCTCCACATTCTCCAGTGCCGACGTTCGCGGAAGAAGGTTGAAACCCTGGAAAACAAAACCCAGAAAATTACGCCTTAACAGCGCCCGCTGGTCCTGGTTGAGTCCGCCAACTTCCACACCCTTGAACAGATACTGACCACTTGAAGGGGTGTCCAGACAACCCAGCATGTTCATTGCAGTCGATTTGCCGGAACCGCTGGGCCCCATGATGGCAACAAACTCACTTTGGTCGATACGCAGGTCAACGCCAGCCAGAGCATGTACAGCGGCCGGGCCTGAGCCATAGACCTTTGTGATGCCCTTAAGCTCCATCAACGGTGTTGAAGCGGCATGCGTTTGATTTCCAACCGGTGCGGCCATCTAATTTGCAGCTTTGATCGTATCCACGATCACTCGATCGTTCAGATCCAGTTCACCCTCAAGTATCTGTGTTTTGGAACCATCGGTAACGCCAGTACGAACATTCACCGAGACCGGCATGTCGTTACGAAGCACCCAAATACGCCGTTCCCCATTCCTGGTCTGTTCGATCTTTGCAATCTCAGTTGAGCGCGGCGGCCCAGGCAAGATGGACTGAACGAAGCTCTTGCCGGAACCTGCTGCGGTGTCTGCAGGGGGCGCATAGCGCAATGCGGCATTTGGGATCAGCAATGCGTCTTCTACGGTTTGCACATTGATTTCAGCTGTTGCCGTCATCCCTGGCCTCAACAGGAGATCATTGTTGTCAATTGTCAAAATTGCCTTGTACGTCACCACCCCATCGACGGTTTCGGGCGCAAACCGCAGTTCGGATATTTGAGCGGGAAAGTCCCGGTCCTGGAAAGATTCTACCGTGAATTTCGCCTTGTTCCCCTCTTTGACCTTGCCGATATCGGCTTCATCAACGTCGACCTCAAGCTGCATTTCGCGCAGATCATCCGCCAGTGTAAACAAGACAGGCGCCTGAAAGGACGAGGCAACCGTCTGCCCTGGATCAATATTGCGATTAAGGACAACGCCATTGATAGGCGAACATATGCACGCCTTTTTGAGATTGGTTTCGTCGAGATTCAGATCCGCTTCCGCCACGGCTACATCGGCGGCGCCGCTTGCGACCAATGCCACAGCACGATCATAGGCTGCTTTTGCCACATCCAAATCTGATTGAGATGAATACCCTTTTCGCGCCAACGGCTTTACACGTTCGTACTCGCTCTTTTTCTCAATTTGAGTGGCTTTGAGCTCGAGCAGTTTCGCTTGCTTTGCCGTCAGCGTTGCACGTGTATGGGCAACCTGGGCTTCCAACTTGTCCGTGTCGAGTTCGGCAAGAACCTGACCCAGTTTAACTTCGTCGTTGTAGTCTACTTTGACCGACTTGATCATCCCGGAAAGCTCACTTGAAATCTCAACTTCATTGGTCGGTTCAACCGTTCCCGTTGCCGAAACCGTGACCGTCAGACCACCTCGCGAGACTGGTTCACTTTTGTATTGGGTAATGTTTGAAGCATTGCTGCCAGACCAATAAGTATATCCCAGGCCGGCGGCGAAGATTACAAGCATAGTCAAACCAAGCACCCGCCATGATCGCCACCAAGGCATCGCCTTTGTACCCAGTCCGAGAACCTCTTCAACAGTCTCGCTATCGGGTTCAGTCGTTGAATTATTCACTTTTCGAATATTCCTCAAAACCAACTTCGCATGAAGATAGTAGCAAGTGTGGGTGACCCCAAAATTAATCTGGCTCAAGCATGCACACCGTACCTATACGGCTGGGCGTCTCACTGCTTTGCTGATACCCAATATTACCTCCCATTTCCGGAGGTTGCGCCGGCGAAGAGATAACGTTCTTGATGTCCGGCCTGATCGGCCACCCACCGGGAAAAGGCGCGCGCCACTTTGTTCTGGTGCAAGACTGAAGGTGGAAGTCACTACAGGCGATTGACACCTGGGGCTTTTGCTATCGCATGTTTGCACCCATCAACATCATTAACTCACGCTGCAGCGCGTCGCGTCTTGCCTTGAGCCTTTCAGCCTCTATGGGCTCGGTCGGGTCGCTTGCTGCATTCAGTCTGTCAACCTTCAGCTCGATTTCCTGCAATTCGTGACTGGTCGCCTCGAACCCCTTGTCGGAGCCCCACAACTGCTGGATTGCCTTTTCATAATCCGGGTACTGCTCCAGTAGCCAGGCTTTCGCAGAGTTCATTGCGGATTCTCCTTCCGATTACTGGTCCTTACGGGCTTGCCGGTGTCTTACGCTCTCAGCGTGGTCGGCAACCATGGTAACGCATGCAGCCTCTGTAATTGCGGTTACTGTATCCCCAGTTGCGCACGCATCTGCGATGCCATCTGCTGCAGCGTGATAAGCGAGAGTAGCGGCGTGACCGGTAAGGATAGTAGTAGCCGCGCGGAATGCTGTAGAGATAGGGGTGAACGTAGCCTCGCCGATACCTGCGATGCCTGTGCCTGCGGCGATGTCCACGTCTTGCATGTCTGCGATGATATCTGCGCGACCGGCGCAGCTTTCTGCGATGCTTGCGGGCATGCCGGCGTGCCTTGCGTCCATGCCGACGAGCCTTTCGAGCCCTTCGCCGCTTGCGAACCAACTCGACACCGTTTTCCGCGTTCATCATCAGCAGGTTTGAGGAAAACGCTGATCGGTCCACGATCGTTGCACGGGTTGCCGGCACACTTGCAACGACTGCAGCGACAGCAATCAAGATCGCAGATGAAACGCTCTTCAAAGAATGAATCCTAGCCATGAACAATCCTCCCTGAAACAGCACCATACTGATCCGGCAAGATGTATCCTTGACCAATATCAATGCTTACCACCGAATTCTAGATCAACAATGTCACCAGGAAATTCTGCAAAGGCCGATAGTATGCAGTCATCGCTAGGAGTTGATCTGAAATACGCTGACCCGATGGCTGTAATAAAGCTGGAACGAGGTTGGCAACACCAAATTTGCGATGAGCTTGAGCGACTGGCCGATCAACTTGGCGGCCCGCTGGATGTCAATTTGTGCAAAACCATCAATAGTTGTTTGCAGGCTGAATTGCCCTTGTGTCATCGCGATGAGGAGGTTTTGTTCGAGCTCATGCTGCAGAAGGAGCCTGACAACACGCTACTGGCAGCCTGCACAGGGCAGGCAATATCGGAACATGCCGCCATGCAGACTTATGTATTTGAACTCCAGGAGCCATTAAGCGATATGAGTCTGGGGATCAATCCTGGCAATCCGGATACGGTGGGCTACATGCTGAGATGCTGATTTGACGGCATGAGACACCATCTGAATTGGGAAGATGCCTCAATCTTCCGAGGGCAAACCTGGGACATTCCAACTGTCGACATGGAGCAGTTGCGGCTGGCGCTGATCCGTAATCGGGCATAGCTGTCATGCGTCCATCTGACCACCAGGCAAGTTGCAAAACATGCTGAATGCTGTTTATGTCATTGTGGACGGTTAGTTTGAATTAGAGGTTTACAAATTTGACTGAGCTTGTGCCGGAGGTGCATTTGGACTTGCGTTGCGCCAATTGTCCTGTCCGTCATCATGCGATTTGCAGTGCGCTAGACACTCCGCACATCCACGAACTTACAGATATCATGACTCACCGGCACTTTTGTGCCGGAGATGAAGTCTTGCATCAGGATGAAACCAGTCAACTTTTTGCAATCATCGTCAGAGGCATTGTAAAGCTCACCCGTATGTTGCCGGACGGTCGCGAACAGATTGTCGGACTGCTTTCCGGCTCCGATATTCTTGGCGATATAGAAACTGCGGTGAGCCATGATAGCGCTCAATGTGTGACAGATGTTGAAGTGTGCTGTTTCCGCCGCAAGCAGTTTGAAGCAGTATTGGAAAAACATCCTGAACTGGCACACCACCTGCTGAAAAAGGCAAGCGCTAACCTGGACGAGGCCCGTGACTGGATGATGGTGTTGGGCAGGCTGGGAGCCATGGAAAAGGTCGCACGCTTTATCCTTTGGCAATGCAACAAAGACCATCCCGGTTGCATCCATCAGACCTCGCAGCAGGCCAAACAAGTAGTGCATATGCCCCTTAAGCGTGAAGAGATCGCGGGGTTCCTCGGCATGACAATCGAGACTGTCAGTCGCAATATGAGCAAACTCAGGGCGGACGGCATTATAGAAATGCCTAATGCAAAGGATATTCGGATTACGGATATCGACCGCCTGCGTGATATCGCGGTGATATACGAGGGCAACTAGCTTTGAGTTCTCAAGCAGACGTGTATTGCACAAGGCCAGGTGAATTCGTGGACGTGCAATACCCGGTAACCACCGCAACTTCAACCAAAGCTCAGCAGTTCGGGACGCAACAACATGACGGCACCGATTGCCGTTAATACCACTCCTCCAATCAAGTGTGAGTATCGGGCGTAACTCCCGGTCAAACCGCTCACTCGCAGCGCGAACATCGCGGTTGCAAAGATCGCAATATCGTCGAGCATGAACACCGCGATGTAGAGACAAATGTAAGAATAGTATGTGGCAGGAGGCAGATCGTTCAGTGTCAGAATCTGTGTGTAAACAGCAGGAACACCGGCCGAGCAAAGCAACTCGATGAGATTTACGCCGACCGCCAAAGCCATCATGCCCAGCACCGCCCACACAAGATTGTCTTGTTGAGCGATTAGCCGAAATGCGTCCATCATCTTTCGCCTGCGGCCGGGATTGACGACCTTGCAGGCAGCTTCCGGTTTTGTCCAATACTCCCGCAGGAAATAGAAGCCAACGCCAACGGCCAGCGCCCCGATAGCCAGACGCAACCATACCACTGCACCCAGGATTAAAACCAGATTGAGCCATGCCGCCATCACCGCAAAATACATGACAGCAGTGGCCGTCAGGAATACCCCGCCCAGCAGCCACATGCGCCTTTGATCATCTAGCCCCAACAGCAAGCCGATGAGAAACACCAGAACCCACATGGCACAAGGATTGAACCCGTCCACCCCGGCCAGAACCACAGTGAGCATTGGAAGTGAAAGGTCTCGCGTTTGAATTGGCCCCAGGAAGGGCAACGAAACCACCTCGGGAATCAGGGCTGGCGTGACATTGGTTGAAGAAGATGGGTTCCCGGTCTTCGCCTTAGCCAGGTTACCCCGTTGCGAACCGGACAACTCAGCAATAACGTCCCGGCATTTGCTATTGAGACACTTCGCAATTGCCGCTTCGTAAGCTGTTGCGCTGCGTCCCTGGGATGCAAAACCAAGAAAAGGCTGATCTCCAATGATGACCAGCGGCACCGCTGCTTGTTCAAAGCCGAAGTAATCCAGCGCTGTTTCGTACATTTCCTCATTGGCCGACGAAGTGCCCAGCTCAATCGCCTCAACAATCACGGAAGACTGAACACTGCTTATACGCTCCAGCTCAACCTTGGCAGAAGCGCAGTACGGGCACCCTTTTTGCCAGAACACATAAGCTGTGACGGTACGGCTTTCACCAGCAGGTGCGTCCGCGGACAGCAATGCCGGCACCAAAACCAAACCGCCGAGGAAAAAAAGGAATGCCAAGACTGTTCGTTGCACCATTGCGTCCAATCACCGGAATTCATGCCAGGAATCCATCCTGATCTTCAAACGCCCTCACATGCATTGATCAGGCGCAATCTTCTCTGTCCGATTTCTGAATCCCACAGGCTGAGATGTTCAAGCGCTCACCACGTCAACGACTACATCCACAATGGCCACTGCGTATGTCCTGCCGGCAGGATGGCCCGCTGTGTTGCACGAAATGGCTATTGGTGCATAAAGAGGACTCCACATTGGATTTGCGCATACGGACATGTAGAAGCACAACTCAGGAGCGTGGTTTTGATCCGATCAAAACCATACTTCAGAAGAGACAAACCACTTGAATGCAATTTCCGACATTTCATACCGCTATGCGACGAGCGAAGACAGTGCCGCAGTGGCATCCTACATTTGTCTGGCTGGAGACGGTCTGTACGAGTTCCTGCTCGACGATCTGATACCGGGCTTCACATCCATCGAGGTACTCAAATGGACGGTCGGCGTTCTGGCTTCCCCGTTATCGTACAAAAACTGTTTCGTGGCCGTTGATTCCGGCACTAAGCAGATAGCCGGCGTCATCAACCTGTTTCCAGCCGATGAATTGCGTGAGCAAGGCCATGAGTTGATCAATACGCAGAGTTGGCGGTTTCTTGAACCGGTGTTCAGTCTTCAGGACTGGGGAAGCCTGTTCATCAACAGCCTGGCTGTTGGCAGGCAGTGGCGCCATCGCGGCATTGGTGGCCGGTTACTTGATCATGCATATGAGCGGGCGAGTTCCGATGGATACGACAAGGTCAGCCTTCACGTGTGGTCAGATAACCTGAGTGCCATTTCATTCTATGAAAAGCGCGGTTTCACAATTCTGGACAGGGTTGCCCTGCCCGCCCATCCTCAACTTCCGGACAAGTCCGGCAGCATATTGATGTGCCGGAAAGTCTGAATTCTGCTGTGTAGCAGCTATATTCGCGCCAATCCTCTGCCACCTGGATGTCCGTCATTTCCCACCAACGCCAGAGTTCAGCATAGCCAGGACATCGCATTGCGCTGCATCAATGCTGGCCGCAAGCGCTCCGAATAGGGTCTTAATAGAGAACGCAAGAAAGATCTGTTGCAAGCAGCAAACTGCGAGGTTCGAAACCCCAGTCAACCAATGACCTCCGATCGGAATATCCATATGGCGACAAGCTGCATTCCCCACAGCAGAACGGCAGCGGAAGTCGCTAAGGCGCATGGCATTGATCCTGCGCGAGGATTGAGCGCAGAAGAAATTGTAGATCGCCGCAACCGGCATGGTGGCAACATCCTGAAGGCCCACCCGCCGGCCAACCCGCTTTGGGTGCTACTCAAACAATTCATGAGCCCCGTCGTCTATCTGCTGCTCGGTGCGGCAGGGTTTGCCCTGCTGATTGGCCAGACGACGGAGTTTATTGCCATCCTGGCCGTGCTGGTAATCAATGCCGGCATCGGTTTCATCACGGAACTGCGCGCCGTGCGCTCAATGGAAGCGCTGCGGCAGCTGGCAACCCGTTCGGTCGTCGTCAGGCGTGAAAGCCGCATCGAAACAATTCCTGCGGAACAACTCGTACGCGGTGACATCGTCATCATTGATGCCGGTGACGTGATTGCCGCAGATATGCGGATTATCTCATCAGCCAATCTCGCATCCGATGAATCGGCGCTGACCGGAGAGTCCCTGCCCGTCGCCAAGGACGCCGAGCTTGTTGCGCCGGATACCCTGCTGGCTGACCGGACCTGCATGCTGTTCAAGGGCTGTGCCATAACCCGCGGCACCGGTGAGGCGATTGTAACCGGCACGGGAATGGAC
>JABDRA010000685.1 GCA_013041995.1 Anderseniella sp.
GTCCAGGCGCGACAGGTTCGACCCGCCAACGTCATCCTTCACATACAGCCCGCCAAAGCCCAATGCCGCGGTCTGCACGATGGTGTCGCGCGGAAAGATGTGTTCGGCGTCCCACCTGGCAGCATGCGGCGCCATTTCATCTGCAGCAAACGATGCAGCGAGATCACGGATGGCGCGTTGTTCTTCTGTCGGCTCGAAATTCACGGTATTGACCTCTGCCTTGGTGGTTTCCACTATGTGTCGTTGATAGAGCCGCATTACCCAAACGGTCAACATGATCAGGGTATGATGACAATTACAGGCATGGGTTTGATTTTGCATAAATCGTTCAATAACAAGGCTTTGTCCGCAGCATAGGGTGTCCCCCTTTGCAAGGACAAAGCCGCCTTTAGTGGACGATTTATGGAAAACCCTTTCGGGCGGGCCATATTTTGGCGCTTTTTGCGTGAAATCCGGCTTGAAGGCAGCGAGCCTACGGCACCGGATTTTCCACAAAAACAACTCAAAATATGACCCGTCAAACCCATGCCTGTAATTGTCATCATACCCTAGCGACTGACAGGCACATGGTGCATAGTTGAAGGATACAAATCCATGAGAACCCGTTTTTAATGACCCATCCCCGCTCGAAATCGCAAAATACACTCGCGCAAACACCAACCGAACAGCAGGCATCCCCGGGATATCCGGTTACCCGTCTGCGCCGCACCAGGCAGGCTGACTGGTCACGCCGGCTGGTGCGCCAGTCCGTACTGACGCCGGATGATTTCATCTGGCCGATCTTTGTCATGGGTGGGCAGACCCAGCGCGAACCGGTTGCTTCCATGCCCGGTGTCGAACGCCTCAGCATCGACCTTGCCGTGGCTGCAGCCAGAGAAGCCAGAGATCTCGGCATTCCGGTCATTGCGGTGTTTCCCAACACGCCGCCGGAAAAACGCAGCGAAGACGGCAGTGAAGCCCTGAACCGAGACAATCTGGTGTGTACCGCAGTCCGCGCAATCAAGGATGCTGTGCCGGATATCGGCATCATGACCGATGTGGCGCTGGACCCCTACACGAGCCACGGCCATGACGGATTGCTGCAGGACGGCCGCATTCTCAACGACGAGACGATTGAAATTCTGGTGGCACAGTCCTTGATCCAGGCCGAAGCCGGCTGCGATATCATCGGCCCCTCCGACATGATGGACGGACGCATTGGCGCCATTCGGTCCGGCCTTGAAACATCAGGCTTCCAGGACGTGATGATCATGGCATACACGGCCAAGTATGCGTCTGCCTTCTATGGGCCGTTCCGGGATGCGGTGGGATCATCGGGCACCCTGTCAGGCGACAAGAAAACCTACCAGATGGATTTCGCCAACATTGACGAATGCGTGCGTGAAGCGGAACTCGATATTGCAGAAGGCGCCGACATGATCATGGTCAAGCCGGGCATGCCCTACCTCGATGTCGTAGCGCGTCTGAAGACCGAGTTCGGAATTCCCACCTTCGCCTACCAGGTATCGGGTGAATACGCCATGCTGACGGCCGCCGTCCAGAACGGCTGGCTTGACGGCGAGAAGGTCATCATAGAAGCACTGCACAGTTTCAAACGTGCCGGTGCAGATGGCGTACTGACCTATTTCGCACGTGACCTTGCGCAAAAACTGAACGGGTGATAACGAAAAGGAGCAAGGAATGGGCGACGAGGTAATCAGGCTGCTGGCGGGCGGTGATCCCGTATCCGGCATGCAGAAGTCGGACCTGACCGCACCAGATGCTTTCACCAGCGATGATCACACCGAACTCAACCACACATTTTTCGCCACACCTGACGACAGTGTTCTTGCAGGTGTGTGGGAATGTGCTCCATGCAGGGAAGAGATCGACAGCTACCCTGTGCATGAAATGATGACGGTCATTTCGGGAAAATTAACGCTCACCAATGGCGATGGTCATGCTGAGACCTTCACGGCGGGCGACACGTTTTACATTGCAAAGGGTGCAAAATGCATCTGGCACATCGAGGAGACGTTGCGAAAATTCTACATGATCGTGGAATGATGCAGCCCCGCTATGCGGGAAAAGCGCCCACTGTAACAAAACTCAACTGCCCAAGGCCGTTAAAATCGGTGCGCAGGGCATTTGAATATGCTCCCATCCAGCCAAACACTACATAGTCACCTTCATCAATTGTGTCCGGTAACCCGATCCTGGTCGGCAGGGTGTCGAGGCTGTCGCAAGTCGGACCGAACACGGTGAAGGCTCGATCCGCACCATCAAGCCTGGATCCGTCAGACTTGTAGGCGGTCGCCGGTGGCGCGATAGCGGAAAACTTGATCTCGTTCATGGCGCCATAAATACCGTCGTTCAGATAAAGGCTGTCTTCCTTGCGCAAATGCACTTGTGCAATGGTGGCGCCTCCGGTCCAAGCCAGGGCCGATCCTGGCTCACAATTGAGATCGGTGCCGCTCATATGCTCAGCCTTTGCTGACTTGATGGCCGTAAAGAAGTCTTCCAGCCTGCGGTCCTTCGGCATCAACACCGACGGATAACCGCCACCCAGATTTGCATATTTCAGGGACACGCCGGCAGCTTCCGCACACCCTGCGCCCATCGCCATTGCTTCGTTCCAGGCTACCGGGTTGGGCGCCTGCCAACCCACATGCATTGCAACCGCCACGTCGAACCCCAATTCGCCGGCGCGCCGCATCAGATTTGTTGCGGTTTGCCCGTCACAGCCAAACTTGGAATTCAGATCAACGGCAGACTCAGGATTGGCCTTGGCGATACGGACCTCGATGGTACAATCGCGACCGCAAATATCCGCAAGCTTTGCGAGTTCCTTTTCATGATCAACAACAAAGTCCCGCACCCCGAGATCGCCATAGGCTGCCGCGATATCAGCGCGTGACTTGACCGGATGGTTGAACGCGCAGTGCGCATCGCCCAGTTGGTCGCGCACCAGTTTGATTTCAGCGATCGAGGCAACGTCAAATCCTTTTACGCCGCCCTCAGCCAGCCAGTGCAACACCGCCGGGTGCGGGTTTGCCTTTACCGCATAATGAACATCGCCTGGAAAGCCTGACGCAAAACGGTTCGCTTCATCGCGAAAGGCAGTTGGACAAAAGCACATGACGGGTTGATCGGGCGCTGTCGATGCCAGCAATTCAGCGACAGACCGATAATGCGGAAGCGTCATGGAGCTTAAACCTTACGTGTCTTTGTCGAGCAGCGCGATGAGGCTGGACGTATCCCAGCGGCCACCACCCTTGGCCTGGACCCGCGAATAGAACTGGTCAACCAGGGCCGCAACCGGAAGCTGCGACTTGTTGTTGCGTGCCTCATCCAGGCAGATGCCCAAGTCCTTGCGCATCCAGTCCACGGCAAAACCAAAGTCAAACTCGCCTGCAATCATGGTCTTGTGGCGGTTTTCCATCTGCCAGCTCCCTGCTGCACCCTTGGAGATGACATCCACCACCGCTTCCATGTCGAGACCGGCATTCTTGCCGAAATGAATGGCTTCGGACAGACCTTGCACCAGACCGGCAATGGCAATCTGGTTGCACATCTTAGCGAGCTGGCCCGCACCCGGTCCGCCCAGCAGCCGGCAACTCTTGGAGAAACAATCAATCAGGCCTTCCGCCTTGTCATAGTCCGCCTGTTCGCCACCGCACATCACGGTCAGCGCCCCGTTTTCTGCACCGGCCTGGCCACCGGAGACCGGGGCATCCACAAAGCCGATACCCTGTGCTGCAGCAGCAGTCTGCAGCTCACGAGCGACATCAGCGGACGCGGTTGTATGATCCACAAACACGGCACCCTGCTTCATTGACTGAAACGCGCCGTCCGGACCGGTCGCAACTGAGCGCAGGTCATCATCATTGCCGACACAGGCAAATACAAAGTCTGCACCTTCGGCTGCCTGCTTCGGTGTCAATGCATGCGAACCGCCATGGTCTGCCACCCATCTTTCGGCTTTCGCGGTTGTGCGGTTGTACACCACCACGTCATGGCCACCCTTGGAGACCAGATAGCCAGCCATGGGATACCCCATCACACCCAAACCGATCCATGCTGTACGAACGCCCATGCCTCAAAACCCTTTCATGCAAATCCAACTGTTAGATTGATCACTATTGGTATTCGCTTTAAGCCATCCGTTCAATCCACATGACACTCCAGTTTCAGCAGGCAGGATGACAATCACCTTCGAAGACATACAGCGCGCAGCCAGGGCCATTGCCGGCAAGGTGCCACACACTCCGTTTGTGCGGGCGGCCACCTTGTCCGATCTGACCGGCGCCAATGTGATGTTAAAACTGGAGACACTGCAGACAACCAATGCATTCAAGGTGCGCGGAGCCTTGAACAAGCTTTTGTCGCTGACACCGGATGAGTGCAAACGCGGTGTCATTGCCCTGTCTGCAGGCAATCACGCACAGGCCGTTGCCTACCATGCGACCCAACTCGGCATTACGGCGACCATCGTGATGCCGGAAACAACGCCGTGGACCAAAGTGGAACGCACCCGCCATTTCGGTGCGACAGTTGAGCTGGCTGGTGAAACGCTCGCAGACGCACGCGATCATCTCAATCACCTTATTGAAGAGCGCGGCCTGGTGCTGATTCATCCCTACAATGATCCTCTGGTCATGGCCGGCCAGGGTACAGTGGCGCTTGAAATGCTGGCTGAAGTCCCGGATCTCGATACACTGATAATCCCCATAGGCGGTGGTGGACTGATCAGCGGCATGGCTGTGGCCGCACGGAAAATAAATCCCGATATCAAGATCATCGGTGTTGAGCTGGAGCGTTATCCCTCAATGCATGCAGCCCTTTATGATACCGGCGCTGAATCCGGCGGCTCGACATTGGCCGAAGGCATCGCGGTCCGGGATGTAGGCGAACTCGCCATTGAGTTGTGTCGGGCTCATGTCGATGACATTGTCCTGGTGGGCGAAGCTGCAGTGGAAAATGCAGTCGCCACATTGCTGTCGCAGGAAAAACTGCTGGCCGAAGGTGCCGGCGCTGCCGGCGTGGCCGCTGTTTTGCAGGATCCGGCCCGCTGGAAAGGCAGTAATGTCGGGCTGGTGATTTGTGGCGGTAATCTTGATCAACGGATGCTTGCATCCCTGATCGTGCGTGAACTTGGCCGGGACAAGCGCGTGGTTTCGCTCAGATTTCGCATTGAAGACCGACCTGGCGTTTTGGGTCTTATCTCATCCGCGCTCGGCGACCAGAAGGCCAACATACTGGAAGTTCATCACCAGCGAAATCTTCTTGATGTGCCCGCAAAAGGCGCGGTACTGGAG
>JABDRA010000687.1 GCA_013041995.1 Anderseniella sp.
CTCCAAGCCACCGGTGCAGCAACCGGTTGCGCAAATCCCGCCGCAGGGTCTCGCGCCATTCACCGGTATGTGCTATTGACCCGCGCCATGAGTATATCGCTGAACATAGATCATCGCGAGACCAATGCTGCCGCCGACGGTACACCAGCCGTCGGGCTGCCGGCGCGCAAATCGCTGATTGGTCTGACCCGGCGCGATCTGCTGCTGGCTCTGTCGGACACCGCTATCCCTGAGAAACAACGCCGCATGAGGGCCGCCCAGTTGTGGAACTGGTTGTATGTCCGTGGCGCCAGCGATTTCGCAGACATGACGAGCATTTCGAAAGAACTGCGCAGCGATCTGGCACGCATGTTCGACATTTCACGACTCGAGATTGTCACCGAGCAGATATCCAGCGACGGCACCCGGAAATGGCTGTTGCGATTGCCTGCCGATGAACTGGGCCGGCGTCACGAAATTGAAACTGTTTACATCCCCGAAGAAGATCGCGGCACGTTGTGTATTTCCAGCCAGGTCGGCTGTACCTTGACCTGCACGTTCTGCCACACCGGTACCCAGACGCTGGTCAGGAACCTGACGGCAGGCGAGATCGCCGGACAGGTACTGGTCGCCCGCGATCGTCTTGGAGAATGGCCGCACCTGATTAAAGATGCTGAAAATACTCCCGCCAGCGGCCGTTTCATCACCAATGTGGTTCTTATGGGCATGGGAGAACCTCTGTACAATTTCGATAATGTCCGCGATGCAGTCGATGTGATTTCCCACGGTGACGGATTGTCTGTTTCCAAGCGCAGAATTACCCTGTCGACCTCGGGGGTGGTGCCGGAAATCGTCCGCGCCGGTGAAGAGATAGGGACCATGCTGGCCATCTCCCTGCACGGCACGACGGATCAGATCCGCAATGAACTGGTTCCGATCAACAAGAAATATCCGATCAGCCAGTTGCTGGACGCCTGCCGTAACTATCCAGGCCTGTCCAATGCCAGGCGAGTTACATTTGAATATGTGATGATCAAGGACGTCAACGACACCGCAGAAGATGCCCGCCGCCTCGTTCAACTGCTGAAAGGCATCCCGGCCAAAGTCAATCTGATACCGTTCAATCCATGGCCAGGCACAAGCTATGAATGCTCGGATTGGGAACAGATTGAAGTGTTCGCACGCATCGTTCTCAAGGCAGGCTACGCCAGCCCCGTTCGTACGCCGCGCGGGCGCGACATTCTTGCTGCCTGCGGCCAGCTCAAGTCAGCCTCACAGAGATTGAAGAAGTCCGAGCGCGACGCCCTCAAGGCCGCGGCCAACTGATACCAGACAATGGGTTCATCTGAACCCGTGACAGCCTGAGCGTGACCGGTTTTTTACCGTCGTCTCATGACCCACTCAATCGCCTGTTCCAGCCTGTCGTCGCCCCAGAACAATTCACCATCAGGCGTGATGAACGTGGGGGCGCCAAAAATGCCCTTCTGTTCGGCTTCCACTCCGCGCTCGACAAGCGCCTTTTTGTTGTTGGCGGTCACGGCGTGTTTCACCCAAGAGGCAGGATTGTCGACAAGTCCCTCGAGGACGTCGAGAACTGTCTGCTTGCCGGAAATATCCTGACCAAGACCGAACTCCTTGTGAAAAACCCGGCCGCAGAACGCCGGCAACCAGTCTTCATCACGTCCCACCATCGCCACCCTGGTGGCAAGCAGGACGTGTTGCGGAAATTCATCCGGCGGGTTGAAATCGAGATTGTGGCGTTTGCACAACCGTTCGACGTCACGCCACATATACCTGCCCTTGAGCGGATACAGATTGAAGGGTGATGTCGACCAGCCGTGTTTTTGAAAAACCGGGCCAAGCAGGAACGGCATCCAGCGGACGTTTATACCCGCTGAATTCATCCAGTCCTCTAGCCGCCCGGCCGACACATACGCATACGGACTGGCGAAATCGAACCAGAACTCCAGTTCAGAAGAAGTCATGAAACTGCGCCTCAGCTAAGGCATGTCCTGCGCGAAGCGGTTGCTGGCTTTCGCGGCTGAAGACATGCGGGAACAAGAGATCTGACCTCATGCCGATCATCAATCACGACATCAAAACACAAAGGCAGCTCCTTTCAAGAGCTGCCTTCTCGGTGTCTTCAATCGATCACGGGACCTGATAACTAGCTGACGATCACTTTGGCACCAATCTTGACCCGCTTGTGCAGATCAATGACCTCTTTGTTCAGCATGCGAATGCACCCGGAAGACTGGGCCGTGCCAATACTGGCCGGCGCGTTGGTGCCGTGGATCCGGTACAGCGTGTCCCTGCCGCCCTGGTACAGATACAACGCCCGTGCACCAAGCGGATTGTTCGGGCCGCCTTCCATGCGCGCCGGCAAGGTGCGTCCGTATTTCTTCTTTTCACGCTCGATCATTTCTTTTGGCGGATGCCATGCAGGCCATTCAGCCTTGCGTGCAATCCGTGCAGCGCCCGACCATGTGAAGCCCTGGCGGCCAACACCAACGCCGTACTCTATCGCCTTATTGTTGGTGAGCACGAAGTACAGCTTTCGTTTACGGGTGCTGATAATAATCGTGCCCGGTTTTTCAGACGTCCTGTAGCTGACAGTCTGCTTGCCACGATACCCTGAGCGGGTACGGTTGAAGAAACTCCCGCCACCACTGCTGCTGCTGCGGCTTCCCGTGTTGAAGTTGAAGATGGTGCGGCTTTCAGCAAGCGCGCCGGTTGACGTGGCAGCCAGTGCGGCCAGACTTGATATGAACGTACGGCGATCCATTTTCATGGTCTCCTGTTTGGATGTTCTGAAGAACAGTGATTCGATTGGAGAACACTCTACAAGTTCAAGAGTGCTGTTACAAAGGGTCAGGCCGTAGTTGTCAAAGCAAAAAACGGCCTAGAACTGCCAATCGCTCGCGCGCATTGGGAGCTACAAGTTGAGGTGAGAAATCCGTGGTTACCTGATGCGACAAGTATGGAAGCGAGATAACGAGCCGGGCCTTGATCTCTGCCCAATCGCCGCCATCGGACCAGTTGTCATTGGTACGCAACACAAGAGCGTCGTTTTCTTCGATACGCGCACTCAGACATATGTCTGTGCACTCAGACCCGCTATTCTCGCTCGCTGCGCTGTCATCAGACACAATGATCGAAATACCGGACGCCTGGACCGGATCAACCAGAAGCCCCAGACACGGCTTTGCAATCACCGCAATGAGCAGTGCAGCAACCAGCATGCGTGATAAAAGGCCTCGATACATGTGAGAAAAACTCCTCAGCTTCCCGCTGCGCAATATCCTCGAATTCGCCCTTCAAATCAACAGCCTGCCGTTCACCAGAACGTGAACGGAAGTTACACTAAAGGGGCGGCCAGACATGGTGGCCGCCTCCATGTGCTGTAATTCGACTACTTGCGGTTCTGCCTGTTCTCAATCAGGTCATCCACCACCGCAGGTTCTGCCAGCGTGGACGTGTCGCCCAGGCTTGAGAAGTCGTCTTCGGCAATCTTGCGCAGGATGCGCCGCATGATCTTGCCGGATCTGGTCTTCGGCAATCCGGGTGAGAACTGAATTTTGTCCGGTGATGCAATCGGCCCGATTTCGCTGCGCACATGCCCGACAAGCTGTTTTTTCAGATCATCCGACGGTGCCTGTCCCGCCATCAAGGTAACATAGCAGTAGATGCCCTGGCCCTTGATATCATGCGGATACCCGACCACAGCCGCCTCGGAAACCGCATCGTGAGCCACAAGCGCCGACTCCACCTCAGCCGTTCCCATGCGATGCCCGGACACATTGATCACGTCATCCACACGGCCGGTTATCCAATAATACCCGTCCTTGTCCCGCCGGCACCCATCACCGGTGAAGTACTTGCCCTTGTAGGTCGAGAAATAGGTCTGGATGAAGCGTTTGTGGTCACCATAGATCGTCCGCATCTGGCCAGGCCATGACTCGGTCAGGCACAGATTGCCGTCTGTCACACCGTCCAGTACGGCTCCTTCATTATCGACCAGTTGCGGTTGCACACCGAAGAAGGGCCGCGTGGCCGAACCCGGTTTCAGGTTGGTTGCACCAGCCAGCGGCGTAATCATGATGCCGCCGGTTTCCGTCTGCCACCAAGTATCCACAATCGGACATTTTTTCTTGCCGACCGCATTGTAATACCATTCCCACGCTTCCGGATTTATCGGTTCACCCACAGACCCGAGCAATCGCAGGTCTTTCAACGATGCACGATTTACATAATCGTCACCTGCCCCCATGAGAGCCCGTATCGCGGTTGGCGCGGTGTAGAAGATATTGACCTTGTGCTTGTCGCAAATATCCCAGAACCGCCCGGCATCGGGGTAGGTCGGCACACCTTCAAACATCAGTGATATGGCACCATTGGCCAGCGGTCCGTAGACAACATAGCTGTGTCCGGTAACCCAGCCAATATCGGCGGTGCACCAGTACACGTCACCTGCATGATAATCGAACACGTACTCATGTGTCATGGACGCCCATACAAGGTAGCCGCCGGTCGTGTGCAATACCCCTTTGGGTTGGCCAGTGGAACCTGACGTATAGAGGATGAACAGCGGGTCTTCCGCCTTCATTTTTTCAGGCGGGCACACCGGTTTCGCCGCAATCATGGCCGAATGATACCAGACATCACGACCCTCAACCCAGCCGGTCTCGCCACCGGTCCGGCGTACCACCAGTACATTCTTGACCTTGAAGCCGGCCTTGGTGGCAATCTCGATGGCCTTGTCGGTGTTGGCTTTCAACGGGACCGGCTTGCCGCCGCGCAGGCCCTCATCCGCCGTGAGTACAAAGGTCGATTTGCAATCGACAATTCTGCCCGCCAGCGCATCCGGCGAAAACCCGGCAAACACGATGGAATGAATTGCCCCGATACGGGCGCACGCCAGCATGGCATAGGCCGCTTCCGGGATCATCGGCATATAGATGGTGACGCGATCACCCTTCTTCACGCCGTTCGCCTTCATCACATTGGACAGTCGGCAAACCTGTTCATAAAGCTCGTTATAGGTGATCTTCTTGTCGTCAAACGGATTGTCGCCTTCCCAGATAAGAGCCGTCTGGGTGCCCCGCTTCTTCAGATGCCGGTCTACGCAGTTGTAGCAGACATTGGTGGTGCCATCCTCAAACCACTTGATCGATACATTGCCGCTAAAGCTGGTGTTCTTGACCTTCTTGAAAGGCTTGAACCAGTCTATGCGCTTGCCGTGCTTGCCCCAGAACTTGTCAGGGTCCTTGACCGACTGCTTGTACATTTTCAGATAGCCGTCATTGTCGACGAGGGCATGCTTTTTCCAGGCGGCCTGGACCTTGTATGTTTTTCCGGACATGAACGCTTTTCTCCCTACCAAGTCATAATCGTGCGCGAAATTTTCTTACATTATGCGAAGTCCCTTGCCCGAGGGCAATGCGTCTTCCGTTCTAGATGGACGAGGCTCCAGGCCGTGATATCAGGCCAGTCGCCAAACCTGGCTGTTCTTGATCTCCGCATCCTCCAGGTCACGGGTGACAGGCACATCATAAGATGCACACGAGACAAGCCTGTCACGCGGCAGGTATGACCTGCCCGGATCACCAATCAGAACATCTATCCCCTGTGCAGTTGCTGTTTCAAGCCAGTTCATGAGTCTTGTTGCAACGGACTTTTCGTAAAACAGGTCGCCGACAACTATGACGTCAACATCCGGCGGTGGTGCGTCCAGCAGGTCATCACCACACGCTGCGACATCAACCTTGTTGACCGTGGCGTTGATATTGACCGCCTGCAGCGCAAATTGGTCGATATCAGCCGCCATCACATGTGCAGCGCCTGCCTTCATGGCAGCAATGCCGACTAGGCCCGAGCCCGATGCAATGTCCAGCACGTCCTTGCGACAGACGGTTTCAGGATTGTCCAGAATATAGCGGGCAAGGGCCTGACCACCCGCCCAGGCAAAAGCCCAGAACGGTGGCGGCAGACCCATCTCGCCCAGTTCTTCTTCCGTCTTCTGCCACAACGGCACGGCCTCATGGGCAATATGCAGGGAAATCTCCAGCACCAGAGGCACCGGCATCAATCTGGTGTTTTCAATAATGAAATCGTGCCGGTTAACAATGCCGCTCACTTGCTGAGAGGCGGCGATGTCAACCCGCCCATGCGGCACACCTCAAGCCATTCATCGTGAAGAACCGGCTGGACCGACAGACGCATGGATGTCACCAGGGACATTTTCTCAAGCTTGGGATTGGCCTTCACATCAGCCAGGGACACCGGGTTCGGCATATCCATGACAGCCTTGACATCCACACATTCCCAGCGCTCGTCATCGGTGGTGGAATCAGGATGCACAAGCGCACAGACCTCGCAAATTCCAACGACGTTCAGGCCCTCGTTGGAATGGTAGAAAAAGCCCAGATCACCAATTTGCATGGCGCGCATATTGTTGCGCGCCTGATAGTTGCGGATACCGTCCCATTCTTCACCCGCATCGCCTTTTTCCTTCAGCATGTCCCATGAAAATTTGAACGGTTCGGATTTGAACAACCAGTAGGCCATGATTCCTCATTTCTTATTATTTGACATTACTCTCAGTCATGCTCAGCCCGCAACGGGCGGGACATGAGCTGTGTTATTTCATCGTCCACATTTGCACCATCGGTTACAATCCTTGCAACGGCTTCACAAACCGGCATTTCAATATCGTGGGCAGCAGCAATGGCGCGCACGACGCCTGCCGTGTGCACACCTTCCGACACCGCGGTGCGCGCGGCAAGAATGGTCTCAAGATCAACCCCCTTGCCGAGTTCCACGCCGAGGGAAAAATTACGCGACTGCGTGCCGGAACATGTCAGGACCAGGTCACCCAGCCCGGACAGGCCGAACAGGGTTTCCGATTGCGCCCCGAGTGCCGCCGCCAGCCTGCGCAATTCAGCAAATGCGCGCGCCAGAAGCGCTGCCTGCGCGGATGCGCCCAGCCCCTTGCCGGCACAGATACCGACCGCTATCGCCAGCACATTCTTCACCGCCCCACCGATCTGCACGCCTTTCATATCTTCCGACACATAGATCCTGAATGATCGGGTGGAAAGCGCGTGGGCAATGGCGGAAGTCTGTTGTGCATCCTCACCTGCCAGCGTGATGGCCGTTGGCAGTCCGGCAACAACATCAGCAGCAAAACTGGGCCCCGACAACACCAATGGCTGCAAGTCAGAGCTTTCCCGGACAACGTCGGTTAGGAACTTGTTGCTGTCGCGTTCAAGTCCCTTTGCGGTAATGACCAACGGCACTGGTTTGTCGAGTTGTTCCGACAATTTGGTCACGACCTCTCGTGTCGCCTGCGCAGGCGTTGCAAGGATCAGCAGGTCACTGTCGGCAATTTCGCACAGGTTTGAGGTAACCTGCAGGTCTTCGGGCAGCCGATGCCCCGGCAGGTAAGTTGTATTCTCACCGTCAGCGGTAATGGCCTTTGCCAGATCGGCAGATCGGCACCACAATGTGGTGTGCAGACCGGCACGTACGCACATGGTTGCCAGCGCGGTTCCCCACGCACCGGCCCCAATCACACATGCTGTTGAAATATTGCCTGCCGTCATGCCTTGACCCCGGCGAACGGCTGCGGCTCGGCATCGGCGTCGAGCGGCCAGCGTGCCCGCGCCGACAGGGTAAACTCATCCGGCTCGCGTCTGGCCGCGTTTTCAAGCCCGGCCCAGGCAATCATCGCTGCGTTGTCCGTGCACAGCTCAACCGGAGGCACACTCAGGCCGAAACCTGCCTGAGCGCAGGTGCGTTCGAGATACTCACGCAACACCAGATTGGCGGCGACGCCACCGGATGCAACCAGAACGCAGTCTTGTACACCGGGGTGCAATTCCTGAAATCCGGCCATCGCCCGCTGCACACGATCGGCCACCGCCTCACAGGCCGCCAGTTGAAACCCGGCACAGATATCAGCCACATCCGCCGCCTCAAGCGGCTGGATCGCCGTGGCAGCCTGCCGAACCGCCGTCTTGAGGCCGGAGAATGAAAAGTTGCAGTCGTCGCGGCCTTTCATCGGCACGGGAAACTTGAACCGCTTACGGTTACCATCTGCTGCAGCTTGCTCCACTGCCGGCCCGCCCGGATAGCCCAGGCCGAGCAATTTGGCTGTCTTGTCGAAGGCTTCTCCCAAGGCATCATCGATCGTGGTTCCAAGGCGGGTGTAGCAGCCAACATCGTCGACACTGACCAGTTGGGTATGGCCGCCTGACACCAGCAGGATCAGGTAAGGCGGACGCAAGCCTTCGGTGAGGCCCGGTGTAAGGGCATGGCCCTCCAGATGATTGATGCCGTAAAACGGCTTGCCGGTTGCAAGGGCGATGGCCTTGGCCGTCATCAGCCCGGTCAGCACGCCGCCTATCAGGCCGGGCCCGGCTGTTGCGGCAATGCCGGACAGATCGTCAAAACCGCACTCTGCCTCGCTCATCGCCTGTTCAATCAGCCGGTCAAGATGCGCCAGGTGCGAGCGGGCTGCGATTTCCGGCACCACTCCGCCGAAAGGTGCATGCAGCGCCGTCTGGGACAGCACCACACTGGACATGATCTCGCCCGATCCGTCCGGCCGGCGGGCTACGACAGACGCCGCAGTTTCGTCACACGACGTTTCGATACCCAGCATCAGGTGCGTTTGTTGATTGTTGACGCCAGCCAAGCTAAAGACCTTCCTTGAACTTTTCCTGATTATACTGCCCAATCGAACCTGCCTGTAACACCGAAAGTTATCCGCTTGCAAACCGACCGCATCAAAATTGGCACCAGAGGCTCACCGCTTGCCCTGGCACAAGCCCACGAGACACGTGACAGACTATGCAAGGCGCATGATCTTGATCCCGCAGTGATTGATATCGTTGTCATCTCGACGACCGGTGATCAGATTCAAAACCGGCCGTTGTCGGAAATCGGCGGCAAGGGTCTTTTCACCAAGGAACTTGAAGAGCAACTGCACGATGGCAGTATCGACCTGGCAGTTCATTCCATGAAGGACATGCCCGCAGTTCTGCCGGACGGCCTGGAGATATGCTGCCTGCTGGAGCGCGAAGACCCGCGCGATGCCTTCATGTCTCCCGTCGCCAAATCCATTTCCGATCTGCCGGAAGGCGCAACCGTGGGGTCTTCATCGGTGCGCCGCGCTGCCCAACTGCTGAACATTCGACCCGACCTTGAGATCGTGCAGTTCAGGGGCAATGTGCAGACACGGTTGCGTAAACTGGAAGAAGGCGTCGCAGCCGCTACATTCCTGGCCTGCGCGGGGCTCAACAGGCTCCGCATGACACATCTCATGAC
>JABDRA010000368.1 GCA_013041995.1 Anderseniella sp.
TGCCCAACCAGCACATCAACCTGGCGCAGCTTCGAGACGATCTCTTCGGGTTTGTGACGCTTCGTGGCCATTCTCAGTCCTCCTTTTACTAACATTTAGGATGGACCAATTCAAAGGGGGAAGATCACCGCACGACGAAGGTGCGGCAGGTGTTGTGGGGTGACTGGCTTAATGTTGATGGCGAGGAGGCTGACGGGTGGCTGCGGGTGAACTGGGCACCCAATAGCGACAATCCCGAGACACTGTTCATACCCAAGGACCACACCTCCGACACGCGCCCGCTTGAGATCATATTCCTCGATGTGGGCCAAGGCGACGGTGCCGTCCTGATCACGCCGGAGCAGGATGACGGAGAAGCCATCATTGTCATAGATGCCGGCGACAACGCCAACATGCACACCTTCCTGTCCAAACGGTTCGGCGCCTACAAGGATGACCTCCAGTTTCATGCGGCCATCATCACCCACCCGGACGAGGACCATTATGGCGGCTTTGACTCCATTTTCAGCACGCCACGCTTCGGCTTTGATATCGTCTATCACAACGGTCTGGCCGAACGCCCGGTCTCCGGCACGTTCGAAAAAGTCGGCGGTCATGCGAAGGATGCCGCAACCGGCACCAGCTATGTCTCTGACCTGGCCATCGGCAAGCCGCAGATCGAAGCCCTGTTCGCAGACGGCATCGATGTCGGGAGTTTCGTATTTCCCAATGTGATGCAGGCCGCCCTGAAGAACCCGAAGATCAAAGACTTCGCGATACTGTCAACGGAACACGGTGTGAAGGAAAACCAACGCACCTGGATGCCGGGATTTGCCCCTTCGGACAATCGTGGATACTCGATCGAAGTCGTCGGTCCGGTGGTCGAGCTTGACGGCGCCGGCAAGCCGCGACTGAGAAAAATCGGCAGTTACGGAGAAACCAAGAACGGCCATTCCGTCCTGCTGCGGCTGCACTATGAAAAGTTCAAGGTGCTGTTTGGCGGTGACCTGAACGACAAGGCGGAAAAATTTCTGCTGCGGCACTACACCGGGAAAATCCGGATGCCTCAGAAAGGCAGTGATGCTTACCGGGAGATGATCGACGAAGCCGCAAAATGGTTCAGGTCCGACATCATGAAAGTCTGCCACCACGGCTCGGAGAAGGTAACCGATGCCTTCCTGGAGACGGTTAAACCGGCCGCTTTCGTGATCTCGTCCGGCGATGAGGAAGGCCATGTTCACCCTCGGCCGGACCTGCTGGGCAGGCTGGGCAAACTGGGCCGCGGCGACACGCCGGTTATCCTGTCTACCGAACTGCAACGTTCCACCCGAGAAAAGGAAGACGCGGAAATGGTGGACTCGTTGATGCGGCGCGTCATGAAACTGAAGGACAGTTCAAGCTCGAATACACGCGAAAAAATCATGAGCGATATCTGGGATCTCGGCCGGTCGAATGTCAGCGTCTACGGCACGATCTACCTGAAGACAGACGGCAAGCGGCTGGTGACGGCGTTCAGGATAGAGACCGGCAGCGACAAGAAAAAATGGTTCACATTCGAATATGCGTTTGACGCCTCAGACGCATTGCACCTTGTGTAGAGCGAGAACCAACAATCGTGCGCTTCACACAACATTCGCAACATGTGCCTCGACCGCAAAGCTGGGTGGTAATTTGCATGCGCTGCCCATGGTTAGGTCCAGCGCCGCGTCAGCCATCTTGTGGGCTACGCCGAGCGTTATCTTGAAACCGCCGGTTGCCACGATGGTGTTGGAAGCACTGGGCATCAATCCGACAACAGGATCGCGCCCGGCAGCGCGCGGTCGGATGCCCGCCCATTGCTCCACGATGTCTGCACCGGTCAGGCCCGGACAAAGCTCAATGGCACGCTGAACCAGCTTTTGCGAGATGGCTTCATCAACACTTGCAGTCTTGAAATCTCGTTGTGACGTGGAGCCGACCGCCACCAGGCCATCATCATGCGCAACCAGATAGATGCCGCGGCTGTAGATAACGGGCATGTCGTCAAATGACCGGCCCTGTGGCCGCAACAAGACCGCCTGGCCCTTGACGCCCCAGCCGAGTTCACATTGCAGGGCCGGTTGCAACAGGCCGAAACTTTCATGCCCGGCCGCCACAATGACCTTGCCCGGTGACAGGCATGTACCGTCTGCCAGCAAAACTTCGCTACTATCGGAAATCGCTTCAACTGGGCAATTCTCGGCAACGACAACTTCCGGCTGAACGCTGGCCAATAGCGCTTTCACAAGCCTGCGCGGATTGATCCGGGCGCTCAGGGTGTCAAAACTGTAAGCCACGAAGTCTGGTTTCAACACCGGCCAGGCAGGCGCAGGTTCCCTGCGCCTGATATCCCATGAAATGGGTTGTCCGGAACGGGACACTTCAGGCCAGAACCTGGTTGACCCTGCTTGCCACTGCTCGTGCTCTGCCAGGAACTCCTCTGAATCGATGGGCATGACCCGGCCGCACCTTTTGTATCCGCAAGAAAGCCCGGTTGCCGCTTCAAGCTCAGCAACTTCTGTTTCCAGAGACAGCAAAGCCTCAAGTTGAAAGGTCTGGATATCCTCCCAACTGACGGGCCGATGCGGCATCAGTGCACCCAGTATGCCGCCGCTGGC
>JABDRA010000374.1 GCA_013041995.1 Anderseniella sp.
CTTCTTGCCTGCCAGGTCATCCAGCCCCTTGATCTCCGCATTGCAGAACACCACCTGCGGCGGATAAGGCGCGATGGCAAGCACGTGGCTGTTGAAACGTTTGTTGAAAATATCGCTGACCATCGGCTTGGCCGCATTGACCATTGCGCGCGCATCATCAGCAGTCAGAGCCAGCAGAGGTACATCAAGACCTTCCAGCTCCGGTGCATCGGCAACCGCGTAGTCGCCAACTGTCATGCCGACATCATACACACCTTCACCCAGCAGCCGGAACACATCCCCGACTCCAAGGTTCATCTGGTTGTGCGTGGTCAGGTTGACCTTGATCTTGCCGCCGGAGGCTTCCGGCAGTGTCTTTCCCCAGAACGGCGCTTCATACTCCTTGTGCAGCGGCAGGCTTGACCAGCTGCCGACAACAGACAGGTCTTGCGCCAGTGCAGGTGTGACAAACATTGTCGCTGCCACCAGGCCAAGTGATAATCTCTTCATTTTTAGTCTCCCTGTTTGGATAGTCGTTGATTGGGTTTAGGTCCGATTCTGGGAACGCATGACTGTTACCTCGGCATCTTCGGGAATATCCGTAATCAGCATGTGACCCGGCTTGTGGGTGATGCAAAGCGGCGGACGCGCCTGCTGAATGGCAACCTGGGGAGTTACCCCGCAGGCCCAGAACACAGGCACCTGATCGCCTGGCACGGGAACACAATCGCCCCAGTCCGGCGAGCTTGCGTCGCTGATGCCAATGGTGTTCGGATCGCCCCAGTGGATGGGCGCGCCATGGGCCATCGGGAAGGCCTTCGAAATGGCGATCACGTCGTCAAGCCTGTCGGGCGCTACCATGCGCATGCTGACAACCATCTTTCCACTGAACGGGCCGGCCGCCACCGTGTCGATATTTGTTCTGAACATCGGCACCGTCTTGTTGTGATCGATGTGCCAGAGGCTGATACCTGCATGCTGCAATGCATGTTCGAAGGTAAATGAACACCCCAGCGCAAAGGCAACCAGATCTTCATTCCAGAGGCCGGAAATATCGGTCAGCGTTTCGGCAAGAACGCCATCGCGGTAAACGCAGTAGGCGGGCACGTCCGTACGAATGTCCAGATCCCGGCCAAGCGTAAACATTATCGGGTTGCCGGTATCAGACACGCCGGTCAGCGGGCATGGTTTCGGATTGCGCTGGCAGTAGCGCATGAAATCCAGTGCGAATGCTTGCGGCAGGATTGCGATATTTGTCTGGAGGTAGCCTTTTCCCAATCCCGATGTATGCGACATGTAGCTGCCACCACGGATGGCTTCGCGTACACTTCGCAAATTGGATTCCCTGAGACTGGTATAGGAAACACTCAAGCCCGAACTCCTCCACATGCAGGAGCATCACCTTCCTGGGACATAAATTCAAATTGAATAATATTGGGCGTTGTTATAAATCATTTTTATCGCTCAAGAACCGGTTCGCCACGTCCAGTGCGGTGTTTGCAGCCGTCTCGACCATGAGGCTTCTGGGGTCGCCGAGATAGGACGCGGAAAAGCGCAGTGGATTGGGTGTCCAGCCCGGATCGAAAGTCTTGAGCCTGCCGCCGGCAACCAGATCCTGCCCCAGAACACACGGCAATGCGGCAACGCCCAAGCCCGCCTCCACGAGCCTGAAGCACGCAGAAAGAGATGATGAGGGAAACAGGGCTGTAGCGGCCCCGAGCCGTGTGAACAGCTCGGATTTCAGTTCGCGGTAGGGCCGGGTATTGCGGGCATAGGTGATCACCGGCATGCGCAAATAACCTGACGGGCCGTCTTCCGGCATGGCAACACCGGCGCCCACATACCAGGCCAGGTCAAAACCAGGCAGTTCAACATTATCGACCGAGTATTCCGAAACCGGGCCGAGCAGGATGGCCAGGTCAATCTCCCGGCTGAGCAGATCAGTGCGCAGGTTCATCGAGATATCGACCTGGATCTCTATTTCCAGGCTTGGGAACTGCTGGTGAAGTTTCGCTATCAGCTCAGGCAGCCAGCACTGGGCAATCGTCTCGCTTACCCCCAGACGCAACTGACCTTCAATGCCGGCGGGATCAATGACATTGCGCTCGACCTGCTCTTCAAGCTGTTCGAACTGCTCGGCATACCTGACCAGCAATTCGCCACGTTTGGTCAGTTTCATGCCCGTTGAAGTCCGGTCAAAAAGGGCTGCCGACAGCGAAGTCTCCAGGCTCTTGATC
>JABDRA010000377.1 GCA_013041995.1 Anderseniella sp.
AGCGGGCGCAGAAAAGCGGCCTTCGGTGGACCAAATCAGTCCATCGGCATCGTTGCGAAGCTTGCCCGATGCCCCACATCGCGCTTCGCTTTGCGCCTAGCCGAGTGAACTGATTTGGACCATCAAACGCTTCTATTTAAGGGTAAAGGGCTCTAACTGTCAGATTCAAACGCCGCATCGGTTTCCCGAACCGGCGCGGCGTTTTTTCAGTGTTCAATCCAGAATATCGAGCCGATGGCAGCAATTCCGCTCTTATGGTTATCAATTTCTTACAAAATTGTTCATTTGTTAAGTGTGCTTCGCCACAAATAGGTGTATTAATAGGCCAACGAGGACGGTGTGGCGATTTTTGATGCCTTCTGCGAGGGGGCGCCGCCAAATGGGTAAGGCAAGACAGATGACCACAATAATGACCAAAATTGTGAAAGCAGCAATCATAGGCACAGTACTGATCACAGGCGCTGCAGGCCTGGCGCAAGCGCAAGCCATTGATTCAATCGGCAAGCGCTTCATCCCGAAGGGCCATAGCTATGACAGTTCCAACAAGGGTCTGCCAACGCTGAATTCCTATGCAGATCAGACAAACAGTCGTGCAGATGTGTTTGAAACGGAAATCTACAAGGCCCGCCGAGATCAGGCCTATTGGGATAGCTGGGTAAATTCGACCCACGGCACCTATCTGGATGGACAGCCGAAGTTCACTCCTGATTACTGACGCGATCAGTCTTTGATCATCCGAAATTGCAAAAGGCGGCCCACTATATGTGTGGATCGCCTTTTTTGATTCGACAGAACGCTCTCAGGCGCTTAAGCGCTCGCTCGCAAATGCGTGCAACGCTGACTGCGCACGGGAAATCTGGTCAGCGTCCATCCGGAGCGACACTTCCAGCCGATGCACCCTCGCCTGCCGGCTACCTCGCATGGCGGCAAGCGAAAACCATTTGTGCGCCTCCACCAGGTCAGCCGCACCGGCACTGTCGCTGCTCAAAGACAGTCCGAGGGACACAAATCCGTCCTCCGGCAGTCTGATTTCATCTTCTTTGGGTGTGACGTCACGATATTCTGCAAGATCGATAATCTTGGACATGGCCGAGGGCTCTCCAGTTACGCTTTACTGCAGATCACCATGCCATCAAGCGACGCCAAACAGCGTTAAAAGGCATGGTTATCAAAACATGAAACCGCCGCCACAATCCAGCACTGTTGAACAAATCACAAACCAACACTGCTGTCATAAACGGCGGAACACCGGTGTTTTTGCCCGCTCAGCGCCTCTTGCTCCGTTAACCCTTTGTCAACCACGTTGCTGGTTTCGATAAAATGCCGTTAGCCCTGTTTGGAACCACCAAACAGAATTGAATAGGCTTCATCATTGGTTTTAAGGTCTTCCGGCCTGCCGCGAAACTCAGCACCCAATGCCATTCCGGCAATAACAGCCGGCCGCGCCATGATGGCTTCAAACCAGCGTTTCAGGTTGGGGAAATCATCAAGCTTCTGGCCCTGACGTTTGTGCGGCTTGATCCAGCCGATGCAGGCCATGTCGGCAATGGAATAATCACCGGCCAGATACTCTGTCTTGGCCAGTTGGGTATTCATGACACCATAAAGCCGAGTGACTTCATTTGTGTAACGCTCAGTGGCGTAGGATATGTCATCACGCGCATAAAAACGAAAATGATGTGCCTGCCCGCACATTGGGCCCAAGTTACCCATTTGCCAATAGAGCCATTGCTCAACGACAGATCGCTGACGAGGATCAGCCGGGTAAAACAGATCGGTCTTGTTGCCGAGATACTGCAGTATGGCACCGGACTCAAATACTGAAATCGGGTCGCCTCCCGGCCCGTCTGAATCCACAATCACCGGCATGCGGTTGTTGGGAGCAATCTGCAGAAAGTCCGCCTTGAACTGATCGCCCTTTAGAATGTCAACATAGCGCACCTGGTAAGGCAGCCCGCATTCTTCCAGCATGATGGAGATTTTCCATCCGTTCGGTGTCGGCCAGTAATAGAGTTCGATTGTCGGATGTGTCACTTCACGTCTCCTGTGCACAGTCGTTCTGTGTCACACTGTGGAACCAGAATACTGGCTGCAACCGGCAGGTGATCAGAGCCCGCATAGCGCCCCACAATGGCAGGCATCGCCAGCGAAAGCCCGTCGCTTATGAATATATGGTCGATGGCGAACTGCGGCAGATTGAGTCCGAGTGCAGGCCAAGTCGGAAGAAACGTCACCCGCCTCAAACCTGTATGGGACTGAAACAATTCCAGCATCGCCGAGTGTGGAGTGGCATTGAAGTCTCCAACCACAACAGAAGCTCCGCTCAAGGCTTTTACCAGTTTAGCCACTGTGAGTATTTCCCGCTCCTGATCCTGGATATCGGGCGGACGGCTTAGATGGGTTCCGACAATGTTGAGATATTGCCAATCAGCCCCCAGGGTACCGCGAACAATGCTCAAGCCATCACCGCGGCGTAGTCTTTGTGAAGCGGAAAAAGGGTACTTTGAATACATCGTCAAACTTCTCGCCAATCGGCCCTTTTCTGGCAGCCGATAGGCAAAACGCCTGTCGAGCATCGCCGTCAATCTCTGTCCGCGTTTGCGCACCTCCGTGAGAAACAGTATGTCCGGATCAAGTCGCGCAACTTCCGAAGCCACATCATCCAGCGATTGATTCCGGCCCCAGATGTTGAAATGCATGACCCTCAGTGCGCGCTCGCCAACCGGCGTCCTCGCTTCGACCTGGAACTGATCCGCACTCAATTTGCCCCAACTGCCTAGCGCGATCATGCCTGCTGCCATCACCAGAAGCGCAACGGCCAGCTGCAGGGACTTGGGGGTGAAATAGGCGATGGCCAGCGCCAATATGGCAATGACAAAGTGCAGGGTCAGATGGCTAAACACATCAAGTTCGATCCAGTACCGGCTGAAGAAACCCACCGCAAGACCGGCGACAGCCACTGCGATGCCGCCCAGACAAACGGCTTTGCCAAAGCCACGCTTGTTCATGAAAGGCGCCGCTTCATGACAATGGCCTGACCGGCAGCCGGGTCACCGCCGCACTGAACCTGTTGGCCATTGTCGCAGAAACCGTGCTTGCGATAAAAACCGATTGCCGGCGTGTTGCTGGTTTCAACCTCCAATTCAATCGTCGTGCCTGGCCCGGCCCAGTCTGTTATGGCTTCAAGAAGCGCCGTCCCGGTTCCACCACCCTGCAGTTGCGGCAACACGTACAGTCTGGCGAGGCTGACCAGATCTGCCGCTTTGCGTACCGCTCCGGCGTGCCCGACAATCGTTCCATCGCGGTTTTCAGCAACCAGAAAACACCCCTCTGGATCGCTAAGCTGCCGGCTCAGATTCTCCACAGAATGCCAGCGCGAGGTGATATCATTGACAGCCTCGACGCCCATGGTCGCATCATAGGTCGCGTGCCATGTGTCATGCAGCAATTGCCTGACTGCATCCAGATCGTCTGCAGATGCCCGACGAACCCGCGGCAAGGTCTACTCCACATCCAGCTTCGACCTAAGCAGGTCGTTGACTGCCTGAGGGTTGGCCTTGCCGCCGGTGGCCTTCATGACCTGACCCACAAACCAGCCGACCATCGCCGGTTTTTCAGCAACGTCCGCCACCTTGTCCGGGTTGGCTGCAATCACTTCGTCGACGGCTGCCTCGATGGCGCCGGTGTCCGTCACCTGCTTCAGGCCACGCTCTTCCACGACCTGTTTCGGATCAATGCCAGTTTCGGTCCAGGCAATCTCGAACACGTCCTTGGCGATCTTGCCGGAGATGGTCTTGTCGCTGATCATGTCCACAATCGCGCCAAGCTGGTCGGCAGAAATCGGGCTGTCTTCGATTTCCTTGCCTTCCTTGTTCAGGCGGCCAAACAGTTCGTTGATCACCCAGTTGGCGGCAAGTTTACCGTCCCTGCCGCCTGCGACCTGCTCAAAATAGCTGGCCGACGCCGGTTCCATGATCAGCACTTCTGCGTCATATGCCGTCAGACCGAAGTCGTTGACCAGTCTCGCCTTTTTCTCATCCGGCAGTTCCGGCAGCGATGCCTTGATGTCTGCAATCCAACTCGGATCCACTACAAGCGGCAACAGATCCGGATCAGGGAAGTACCGGTAATCGTGGGCTTCTTCCTTTGACCGCATGGACCGGGTCTCTCCCTTGCGCGGATCAAACAACCGGGTCTGCTGGTCAATACTGCCGCCATCCTCCAGAATATCTATCTGGCGGCGGGCTTCATACTCGATCGCCTGGCCCATGAAACGCAGGGAATTGACATTCTTGATTTCACAGCGCGTACCGGCCTCACCGCCCGGTTTGCGGACCGACACATTCACGTCCGCGCGCAGCGAGCCTTCTTCCATATTGCCGTCGCAGGTGCCCAGATAACGCATGATGGTGCGCACCTTCGATACATAGGCCTTGGCTTCATCCGCTGAGCGCATGTCAGGTTTCGACACGATCTCCATCAGCGCGACACCGGACCTGTTCAGGTCCACCATCGACATGGTCGGATGCTGATCATGGATCGATTTACCGGCATCCTGTTCCAGATGCAATCGCTCGATCCCGACTTCAACCTGGGTATTTTCATCCATATCAAGCACCACGCGGCCTTCGCCGACAATCGGCTGCTTGAACTGGGAAATCTGATAGCCCTGCGGCAAGTCAGGGTAGAAATAGTTCTTCCGGTCGAACACCGAATACTCGTTGATCTCGGCTTTCAGGCCAAGTCCGGTGCGCACCGCCTGTTCGACGCAATATTTGTTGATGACCGGCAACATGCCCGGCATGGCGGCATCGACCAGTGACACATGATCATTGGGCTCTCCGCCATATTCGGCAGACGCGCCTGAAAACAGCTTTGACTTGGAGGTCACCTGGGCATGAACTTCCAGTCCGATAATAATTTCCCAGGGGCCGGTGCCCCCTTCAATCCAGTCCGATTTGTCACCGACACGTGCGAATAAAGTCATCGATCAAAGTCCCGAAGAAACGATATGAATGTTGCTGTGACTTCGTAGCGCGCAGCACGCGTTGCAGCAAGTCCCAAACCTGATTACAAACATCGCTTCAGTTACAAACCAAGCAGGCTCACCGCCATGACCGGCAACTTTCCATTCAAAGCGACCCTGCTGGGCACTGGCTGTCCGGTTGTCAGTCAAAGGCGTTATGGCGCGGGAACCCTGATTGAATGCGCCGGGAAGTGCTTCCTGGTCGATATCGGGTCAGGCGTCACACAGCGCCTGGTGCAGGCCGGCAGCAATGGGGCCCGGATAGACGCCCTGCTGCTCACCCACCTGCATTCGGATCATCTCGTCGATCTCTACCAGTTCATCATATCCGCGTGGCACCAGAACCGGGACCGGCCTCAGGTAATATATGGCCCACCGGGCACGCAAGCGTTTATAGATGCGCAAATGAATGCCTGGAAAGCCGAACGAACCCTGCGCATCGAGTTTGAGAAACGCAGTTCGACTGCAGCCTTCAACATCGAAGTGATCGAATTTGAGGACAGCCACGATATCATGTTCGACAGCGACGCAAGAGTTTCTGCGGTGCGTGTTGAACATCCACCTGTTGAACCGGCCTTCGGATACGCCTTTGAAGCGGCTGACCGAAAACTGGTGCTTTCAGGTGATACCAGGCCCTGTGACGCTCTTGTCAAAGCGGCAAAAGACGCCGACGTCCTGGTCCACGAAGTGTTCGCCCATTCGCCTGGTGACCCGGCATTGGTCACAGGCGGCAGAACAGCCGAAACCATGGCTGCGGTTGAAAGTTACCATACCACCGCCGACGAGGTAGGCAGGGTTGCGCGCGACGCCAACGTCAGATGCCTGGTGTTGAACCACATTGTGCCACCCGATGCCGATGAAAAACAGCTGATCGCCTCCGTGCGGCGTCACTATTCAGGCCCGGTCATTGTCGGCGAAGACCTGATGTCTCTCGACCTTGTGACCGGCCATTTCAGCCAGCATCAGGTTCACTTTTCCATTTGACCTGAAATAGGCGTGGATAACGTCAAACCGGCAGCGCCAATCTGTCGTAAAGTGTCAGTAGCTTTCCCGGCGCCCCGTTGCGCGTGTTCTCTTTTTGATCTAGTTGTCCACCATGGCCGAAACCAAACGCATCATATCTGTTCAGGGCGCGCGCGAGCACAACCTCAAGAACGTTTCCATCGAACTGCCGCGCGACAAGCTGATCGTGTTTACCGGGCTGTCCGGCTCCGGCAAGTCGTCGCTGGCATTTGATACCATCTATGCCGAAGGTCAGCGCCGCTATGTGGAAAGCCTGTCGGCCTATGCCCGGCAGTTCCTTGAAATGATGCAGAAGCCCGACGTCGACCAGATCGACGGCCTGTCACCTGCCATTTCCATCGAGCAGAAGACGACGAGCCGCAATCCGCGCTCCACCGTCGGCACCGTTACGGAAATTTACGACTATATGCGCCTGCTGTTTGCCCGCGTCGGCATTGCCTATTCGCCTGCAACAGGCCTGCCGATCCAGAGCCAGACGGTGACCCAGATGGTCGACCGGGTGATGGAGATCGAAGACGGAGCCAGGCTCTACCTGCTCGCCCCGATCATTCGCGGCCGCAAGGGGGAATACCGCAAGGAATTCGCCGAACTGATGAAAAAGGGGTTCCAGCGCGTCAAGGTGGACGGTCAGTTCCATGAGATCGCCGACGTCCCTGCCCTCGACAAGAAATACAAGCATGACATCGACGTGGTCGTGGACCGGCTCGTGGTGCGTGACGACATCGCAACCAGACTGGCAGACAGTTTTGAGACGGCCCTGAAACTGACCGACGGGCTGGCGGTCGTGGAATTTGCCGACAAGCCCCTGCCTGACGCGGAAACCTCTGCCAAGAGCGCCAACAAGTCACTCAATGACACCCACGAACGCGTCACGTTTTCCGAAAAATTCGCCTGTCCGGTATCCGGTTTCACCATCGATGAAGTTGAACCCCGGCTGTTTTCCTTCAACAACCCGTTCGGCGCCTGCCCCAAGTGCGACGGGCTTGGCACCGAACTTCGTTTTGAAGCCGACCTGGTCGTACCGGACAAGACCCTGTCCATGCGCCAGGGCTGCATCGTGCCCTGGGCCAAGACCGGTTCGACTTCACCCTACTACACCCAGACGCTGCAGGCCTTGTGCAAGCACTACAAGGCATCCATGTCGACGCCCTGGGAAGAGCTGGACGACGACATCAAGGATGCCGTGCTGCTCGGCACCGGTGAGGAAGAAATCACCTTCGTTTATGATGACGGGCTGCGTTCCTACAAGACAAAGAAGCCGTTTGAAGGGGTCATCGGCAATATCGAGAGGCGCTGGCGCGAAACCGATTCAAGCTGGGTGCGCGAGGAACTTGCGCAGTTCCAGTCTGATTATCCCTGTCAGGCATGTGAAGGTTACCGGCTGAAACCGCAGGCACTGGCGGTGCGCATCAATGGCC
>JABDRA010000383.1 GCA_013041995.1 Anderseniella sp.
CTGCGCACCACGCCTGCCAGAATGAACGGATTTGACTCCATCAAATGGGTCAATAATCTCTTCGTTTGGTATTAGCCATGGCTGAAAAACGCCTCATCCTGGAAATGGGCACCGGCAACGACCTGTACGGCGAAGACTACACCAAGGCCGCCATCCGCGCGGTACAGGACTGCCTGCACCATTCGTCGCTGTCGCCGTACAAATCCCTCGACCTGGATCCGACGCAGATGGTGGTCAACGTCACCATCGGCGTACAGAAACCGGACCGGGTGGACACAAGCGCCGTGGCCAAACAACTGCCCTACGGCACGGTGACGGTCACCGCGGTCACGGGCGGACTGAACGTGCCGGACGAGGCGAATGATCAGTTGACGGTGGTGGCTGCGGCGGCGGTTGAAGCGCGGTATGACATTCCAGAGGGGCAGTTCCGATTGGTGGGGTGACCCGTTTCAGCAAGCTCGTTTGCACATACAGATGGTATAACAGAAATGGCGGTGATGGGCGGGAAGTTGACATTTGCTGTGCTTGCGAACCTGATAGCTGCTGCCGTTTCCGGAAGATGGTGTATCGCGGCGGCTGCATTTTCGAATGATGTATTAAGATAGCAGCCCCTTCATTTAAGATTATTTGATCGGGGTCATCCTGGCCTTGAGCATCAAGGAAGGAGTGGCGATATGGCGTATTTTGTGGGTTTGGATGTGTCGGTACAAGAGACAGCGGTGTGCGTTGTCGATAAAGTCGGCAAGGTGATCTGCGAGCGCAAAGTCCCAACCGAGCCGGATGACATTGCTGTACTGCTGACCTCGATCGGGGGTGATTATGTCCGGGTCGGGATTGAGGCGGGACCGTTATCGCAATGGCTGGTAAACGGACTGACTGAGGTGAACCTGCCTGTCGTGTGCGTCGAGACACGGCACATGAAGGCTCTGCTCAAGGCCCAACAGATCAATAAGAGCGATCGTAATGACGCCCGCGGGATCGCCCAGATGATGCGGGTGGGATTGTTCAAGCCGGTGCATGTAAAAACGCTGGCCGCTCAGGAACAAAGAATGCTGCTGACCAGTCGCAAACTGATCCAGCGCAAATTGCTCGACATCGAGTGCGACATGCGCGGAACGCTGCGCAACTTCGGCCTGAAGGTCGGCGTTGTCAGCAGCCGGAACTACGAAGCGCGGCTCCGCGAGTTGGTTGAAAGTTTTCCCAGGCTGGCGGCGATTGTCGATCCTCTTCTGATTGTCCGGCAGGTGATGCGCCAGCAACTGGCGGTGCTTCACAAGATGCTAATCGATATAGTGCGCGATGATCCGGTGTGTCGACAGTTCATGACAGTCCCGGGAGTCGGTCCGGTCGTGGCGCTCACCTACCGGGCTTCGGTTGATCAACCGCACCGTTTTGTGCATTCCCGAGGTGTCGGTGCGCATGCCGGTCTGACGCCCAAGCGATTCCAGTCAGGCGAGATTGACTATGACGGCGGCATCTCCAAATGCGGTGACGCCATGCTGCGCTGCATGCTCTATGAGGCGGCACAGTCGATGCTCACTCATTCCAAAAAATGGTCATGGCTCAAGGCATGGGCCATCCGGGTGGCGCAGCGGCGCGGCATGCGGCGCGCAACCGTCGCGCTTGCCAGACGCATCGCCGTTATCCTCCACCGCATGTGGATTGACGGCACCGACTTCCGCTGGAGCAACAGCGCTGCCAAAGCAGTTTAACACACAGGCTCTGATCCCGAAATCTGCCCCGGCAGAATGATGTCCTCACGGGGACGACGGGTGAAGTGAGTTCGCAATGTCTGCAGATCCTGCTGCGTTTGCAGTAAGGGCGCCCGAAAGATTGAACCACTCCATCCTTCTTACCCCATCATGAGGCGGCCACACGCCGACCTCGAAGAGAAGCACGAGCTCCGTGGCGACACATCGACCAGGCAGATCAATAACTCAAAGGAAATAATATGACATGATCACCCACCCCTTGACATAGGCCGCGATAGAGAAGCCGACATTAAACCCTGTGATAACTGGCTTTACCAGCAGAATGACTCTGAAAGCCCCAGAGCGGGCTACTAGCGCGCGTTCTGGCGTTTCCGTTGTCAGGGGACTCAGCAAGCCGTTTCGCGCGCTGGTGGGGACGTGTGGCGCATGTGAAGCAGTTGCAGGTCACACATACAATCCCTGCCGCCAACGCCACTTTGCCTTTAATAC
>JABDRA010000384.1 GCA_013041995.1 Anderseniella sp.
ATTTGGCCCACCGAAGGCCGGTTTTTCGCGTCCGCCGGACGTCGTTATGCTCCACTTGTGGTCAGCCAGACCAAGGCGTGAAGCATGCCTAGCCAGCAAACGCGAAAAATCGGTCAAATGAATCAATAATTACCTCCGTTGGTATTACCGGCAGCCTGCGCGATATGCCATGCGAGGATGCAAGGCTGTTGCGTCACTGGCGTTGCGGTTTGTTTTTGGGAATGGGTACACTGCGCCCTGCAACCTCGACGACACGAAAGTTCCCTGATTGCTGTTGTTCACTGGCTGGTTGTTCATTGCCTGATTGTGCAGGCAACGGAACGGACGCCGCAGAACTGTCGGAGCCCTGGCTGTCGGTCTCCTGTGTCGATGCGGCAGATTGTTCTTCGGCGACCGGCTGTTCAGGGGCTTCTTCGGCAGCGGCTTCTTCGGTAGCGGCTTGTTGTTCAGTTTGGGGTTGCTCGGTTTGCTGTTCTTCGGCTTCTTGCTGCTCGCGTTGATCACGCAGCCAACTGCGCCATTTTCGTACATTGGCGTTGTGCTCAGCCAGGGTCTTTGCAAACACATGTCCACCTGTCCCGTCTGCCACAAAATACAAATGTTTCGTCTCGACCGGATTGAGAACAGCCTCAATCGACGCCCGGCCCGGGTTTGCAATAGGTGTCGGCGGCAGACCGTCGATCTGATAGGTGTTGTAGTCGGTCTTCTGGCGAATATCACTGCGCCTGATGGGCCGGTCGAGCTTACCCTGGCCTTTGGTGATACCGTATATGATGGTCGGGTCCGACTGCAGTCTCATGCCGCGTCGCAACCGGTTCACGAAAACGGCAGCAACCTGAGCCCTCTCGTCGGCCTGACCGGTTTCTTTTTCTACAATAGATGCCAGTATGAGCGCTTCTTCCGGTGTCTTGAGGGGAAGTCCTTCGGCACGTGCAGGCCACAGTTTCTCAATGAGCTTTTTCTGCGCCGTGTTCATCTGATCAATGATCGACTGGCGTGTACCGCCGCGATTGAACAGATATGTATCGGGAAGCAGCTCACCTTCCGCCGGCGGATCGGAAATGTCACCAACAAGAATTTCATTGGCTTTCAGGCGTTCCATCACCTGCCATGACGTGAACCCTTCGGGCATTGAAACCTTGTAGAACAAGGTCCGACCGGTCTTGATTTTGCGAAGCACATCAATCAGCGAACTGCCGGCGGCGAATTCGTACTCCCCTGCCTTGGGCTCGACATCGAATGTATAGCGCACGGCGGTTATGCCGAGCATTGTGATGATGGAGCTGTCTACAACGCCCTGCTCGTTCAACCGGGTGGCGATGTCGATTGTTGAACTTCCCTTTGGAATGTTGACAACCTTGTCCTTGCCCAGCGGACCTTCGATGTTTGCGAAAAACCAAGCCAATCCTGCGGATGCGCCAGCCAGAAACACCAGCGCAAACAGCCAGTTGAACAAACGGCCAATCAGGCTTTTCGATGATCTCGACTTGCGCTTTGGCAACACACTCATTCAGGTTTGCATCCCTGTTTTCTGCTGTCGAGCAATCCGGGCGCAGATAAATCTGCACAGTGTGCTCCAACACTTTGGAATTTAACAGACAGATAGCTTCGGGTTACAACAACCAAAAGTCACCCCGATCTTGCTCCCCGGTTGCTCAGGCGCAGGACGTCAACTGTCCAAGCGACGGAAAATCAGAGAAGCGTTAGTGCCACCAAAACCAAATGAATTCGACAGAACTGTGTTTATTTCCTTTTTTCGGGCCGTGTGCGGCACCAGGTCAATTGCAGTTTCGACAGATGGATTGTCCAGATTGAGCGTTGGCGGCGCAGTATTGTCGCGCATGGCCAGGATACTGAAGATTGCTTCAATAGCCCCTGCCGCCCCCAACAGGTGGCCGGTCGCAGACTTCGTCGACGACATGCACAGCTTGTCTGCCCGATTACCCAGCAAGCGTTCCACGGCTTTCAACTCGATCTCGTCACCCATCGGTGTCGAGGTACCGTGGGCGTTTATGTAATCAAGATCCGAGGCCAAAATACCGGCCCTTTTCAGCGCAGCAGTCATACAGCGAAACGCACCGTCTCCATCTGCTGCCGGCGCGGTAATATGAAAGGCATCACCTGACATGCCGTAGCCCACCACCTCGGCATAGATCGTCGCGCCGCGGGCTTTTGCGTGTTCGTACTCCTCCAGCACCACAACACCGGAGCCTTCGCCCATGACGAAACCATCGCGATCCTTGTCATAGGGCCGTGATGCTTTTTCCGGCGTGTCATTGAAGTGGGTGGACAGCGCCTTGCACGCCTGAAAACCTGCATACCCAATGCGGCAGATGGCTGCCTCGGCGCCGCCGGCGATCATCACATCGGCATCGTCAAGCGCCACAATTCGCGCGGCATCACCGATGGCATGAGCGCCTGTTGAACAGGCCGTCACAACCGAATGATTTGGCCCCTTGAAACCGAATTCGATAGATACAAGGCCAGACACCAGGTTGATGAGAGAGCCTGGAATAAAGAACGGGCTGACACGGCGCGGGCCTTTTTCACCCAGCAGATGGGTTGTCGCTTCAATGGACGGCAGGCCCCCGATGCCAGAGCCAATCAAAACACCGGTGCGCCAGTGATCCTCGTCTGTCTCAGGCTTCCAGCCCGAATCACGAACCGCCATTTTGGCGGCAGAATATCCGTATTTGATGAAAGTGTCGTAGCGACGCTGCTCTTTCGGCTCCATCCAGTCGTCGCAGTTGAAGGTGCCGTCGGTGCCGTCGCCGGTTTTCACCTCGCATCCAACCTTACAGGCCATGTCAGACACATCCATGCGGGTCACGCGGGTCGCGCCCGATTTCCCGGCGAGAAGATTGCTCCAACTATCGTCCACATTGGCGCCGACAGGCGACACCATTCCAATTCCCGTTACAACGACTCTGCGCATGAAAACACTCCCTGGATCAGGACGATCGCTTTTTTCTCTGCCCTAGATCAGGATGATTCCCGGTTGCATCAACCAAAATCATGAACCTGATCGCTTTCAACAAATACGGCGGCAGTGTTTTGCACTGCCACCGTACTCAAACCCGTAACTGATACCGGGTGCCGGCAACCGGCACTCGGCGTGGCCTGATCAGATCAGGCTGCATTCTTCTCGATAAAACCAACGGCATCACCAACAGTCTGGATGGTTTCAGCCGCATCGTCAGGAATCTCAATTCCGAACTCTTCTTCAAACGCCATTACCAACTCAACGGTATCAAGGCTGTCTGCGCCGAGATCGTCTATAAAGCTGGCCTCTTTTGCCACTTTGTCAGCGTCTACGCCGAGATGCTCAACGACAATCTTTTTGACCCGATCAGCAACATCACTCATTTCAATATAACCCTCGTTAAGTTGATCCGGCGTTCGAGACTGCCCCACACCTTGCGGGAACCGAATCCGGTTCAGAACATTTCCAGTGGGCAAGCCTTTGTTTATACCGGATTTTCAGCCAGAAAGGCTGAGCATTCCCACATCTACACCGCGCCTATTATCACACATTTACCCGCTACTCCAAGCCCGAAAACCGAAACAATGCGAGGTTGTGGACGACGTGCGCAGCGGTTCACAACATGGCCATACCGCCATTGATGTGCAAGGTCTGGCCTGTGACATAAGCAGCTTCTTCGCTGGCCAGGTAGGCCGCCCCTGCGGCAATTTCGTCTGTATGCCCCAAACGCCCGGCAGGAACCGAAGCCAGAATTGCCTCTTTCTGCTTGTCGTTAAGCTCATCTGTCATGGCCGTCTCTATGAAACCCGGCGCAATGCAGTTGACCGTGATGTTGCGGGAGGCAAGTTCCTGGGCGAGGGATTTCGACATCCCGATCATGCCGGCCTTGGACGCGGCATAGTTGGCCTGTCCGGCATTGCCGGTCACCCCCACAACCGAAGTGATGTTGATCACCCGGCCCCAACGCTGTTTCATCATGGTGCGCATGCAGTTTTTGGTAAGCATAAACGCTGCGGTCAGATTCACGTCCAGCACAGCATGCCAGTCTTCCCGCTTCATGCGCATGGCCAGGTTGTCACGGGTGATGCCGGCATTGTTGACCAGAATGTCGAGGCCATCCATGGCATCCTGGGCAGCCGGGATCAGTTTTTCGACATCATCCGGGTCTGACAAATTACATGTCAGCGTATGAGCGCGGTCTTCGAGACTTGCCTTGACGTCTTCCAGAACGGCGGCACGGGTGCCGGACAGGGTCACGGTTGCGCCATTGGCATGCAGTGCCTTTGCAATAGCGGCACCAATACCTCCGGTGGCGCCGGTAACGAGGGCCTTCTTGCCGGTAAGGTCAAACATTTTCATCTCTCCTGATTGGCTCTACAGACGGGCTTTTAAGTATTCAGATGTTGTGCAACTGCCTCGATATCAGCAACAGACATGGTGGCCATGCAGGTCGCATCCGGCGCCATGCGCTTGGCCATTCCCGTTAACACCTTGCCGGCCCCCACTTCAACAAAACCGGTCACCCCGTTGTCGATCATCCACGCAACCGACTCACGCCAGCGCACGGTGCCGGTTACCTGGGCAACCAGATTGTCGCGAATCTGGCCTGCATCACTGACGGCGCTGGCCACCACGTTGGCCACCAGCGGTACTGCCGGTGCGGACATGTCAACATCTGCAAGAGCAGCCGCCATGACATCTGCGGCCGGCTGCATCAGCGCACAGTGAAACGGTGCAGACACCGGCAACAGCATGGCCCGCCTGGCGCCATGGGCCTTGGCAATATCAACGGCGCGCTCAACAGCCGCCTTTGACCCGGACACAACTACCTGCCCCGGCGCATTGTCGTTTGCCGCCTGGCAGACATCACCCTGGGCTGCTTCTTCGGCCACTTTCATGGCCGCTTCAAAATCGAGCCCCAGCAAGGCCGCCATGGCGCCGGTGCCAACCGGTGTTGCCGCCTGCATGGCCTCGCCACGGATACGCAGCAGTCGAGCGGTGTCTGCAATGGAAAAAGTCCCCGCAGCTGCCAGAGCCGAGTATTCGCCCAGTGAATGCCCGGCCACATAGTCTGTCTTGCCGGCGACGGTTATGCTGAAGTCCTGCTCCAGGACAGCCATGACCGCCATGGAGACCGCCATCAGGGCCGGTTGTGCATTCTGGGT
>JABDRA010000389.1 GCA_013041995.1 Anderseniella sp.
CTATAGACCCGCCGCATGCCTGAAGTGTGATGAATCTCACATGCCACGGCTTCAGGTTTCGCAACAGTGTTCACAACAAGACGGCAAACAGTACTAGCCATCAAGGAACCTAAGCCATGAACACGCAGCAAAAAACCAGCTTCACCAAAGCCATTCTGGGGTCAACGCAGCGCCTGTTCCGTTCCAACAAGAACAATCTGCTGGCCAGCAATCATATCGATGCGCACACATTGAGAGACATCGGAATCAATACAGTTGGGCTGAACTAAGCCTCTCAAACTCCCCTGCAACATCTCCCCGGGTCACAAGCCCGGGGTTTCTGTTTGGTAGAAACAATACAAAGGCTCATAGTGCCGCTCAGCCCGCGCTAAAGTGAGTTCTGGCGTGGGTATTTTCCAGAAAGGAAACTCCAATGGCACTGTCAACTTAGCGAACATCAGGCACACTGATGCTGACGGTGAATGGTTATTATGCAGCGGTCGTTACCAGGTTCCATGTCCTCATCGCCTCGCTCCGGAACTGGCGAAGCGTTCCACGGCTGATGAGATGACGCTGTACATTGAAGGTGTTGTAGATGGCAGACTGGGTGGACAGGAAACGTTGAGCCGATTTGGCTGATTTGAAACGCTTCATCCGTCGCTCCCGTTGCCGGACTGGAAGATGCGAGTTCTCCGCCCTGTTGTTGCTGCGGCCACCCACGCTACCATGTCAGCCAGCCGATCAGCCTGCTGATTGGTGACAATGGATGCCATGTGTTCTGCGAACTGAAAGACATAAGTCTCATGGGCGCGGGGCTCACATCGGTTCCACTGAGATACGTGCCTCAGACGTTTAAAATCCTAATCACCAGTGAGAACGTTGCGTTGCCCTGTAAGCTGCGGTGGATTGATGGTACCGAAGTAGGCGTTCAGTTCATCGGAGACCCTGACTATCGTCACAACATCTACGGTGAACACCAGGCCACTCTATCTGCGGCATATGACCCACAGCCGTAAATCTCCTCAAAGCGATGGAGTTCTGAACTTCGCCTGATGGCGTCGGATGACGGACAAAAAACGTTTCTGTCTTGCGCAAAGTCATGTGGTATTTACCTTCGAAGAGGTGTTGCCAAACAACTCCCTGTCTAGGCTCCAAATCCCCTTACTATGCGTGGCTATAAACAGGAATATAAAACAGTAGAGCGCTATAATCTGGCCGCCATTGTTGATTGGAATTAGGTCTTTTGTACCATGTGACATCCAATAGCCGACGGCGGCCATGCCACTGCACAGAAACGCAACAGGTGAAGTAAACAAGCCAAGAACAATGAGTATTCCGCCCACAAGTTCAATGCCGCCTGCGGCTGTTGACATGGCATTGAGCGGAAAAGGAAACTCGCTTGGGAAACCGAGTCGCCAATCCAGCTCGGCCACCTGCCCCAAACAGTCAAGTCGCTAACTTTTTCAACGGAATATGCCAACAGCCGACATGTGGCATGTGTATTTCAGGCGTTCTGCGGAAGGTTGATGAAGGTTCTGTCAATTCAATGAAAAACCCGGGCCAACTCGCCCGGGTTATGCACGTCGTACTTACGTTCTGACGCTCATTTTTTCTTCAATGCGTCACGGATCTCGGTGAGCAACTGAACCTCGACGGGCGGAGCAGCTGGTGCTGCTTCTTCCTTCTTCTTCATGCTGTTTGCAGCACGCACGATCATGAAGAGGATGAAGGCAATTATCAGGAAGTTGACCACCGCAGTAATGAAGTTGCCGTATGCCAGGACAGCGCCCTGTTCCTTGGCAGCATCGAGCGTTGTCGCGGTTACACTGCTTGCCAGCGGCGCAAACATGTTTGAGAAGTCGAGGCCACCGAAGATGGCGCCGACAATTGGCATGATGATATCGCCGACCAGGGAGCTGACAATCAGACCAAAAGCACCAGCGATAATCACGCCAATTGCCAGGTCCAGAACATTGCCCTTGAAAGCAAACGCTTTGAATTCATTCAACATGGAAAGTCCCTTCCCGTTATTTGTAAACGGCTTCTTTGCCGAAATGTTTGGTGAGCATGTAGTACACAACCGCCCGGTACTTGTTCCGGTTCGATTTGCCATAGGTATCCATGACAGAGGCAAGTGCCTCATCAAGGTTTGATCCATCTGCCAGGCCGAGCTTCTTGATCAGGAAGCTTTTCTTCACGGTTTCAAGTTCTGATTTGTCCGAACCTGAAACGGTTGATGCATCGGCATTGTAGATCGAAGGGCCGCAACCGACCGTGACCTTGGTGAGAAGGTTCATGTCTGGCGTCATGCCACACTTGTCTTTCAGGTCGCTTGCATATTTGGCAATCAGTTCGTCTCTCTTGCTCATGGAAATTCCCTCTGCATGTTTGCTTGGTAAGGCGTCATTTGATCGGAGCTGGTTCGCTCAACATCACACGACGTGCGCAATCAATCGCCCACAATCAGCTTGTGTACAGCATTGCATAAATTCTAAAAGCGAATAAAATCTATTGTTCATATGAAAATAAATCATTGATAGAAATCGACCATGGACATTGTACTTATCAAGACATTTCTGAACGTTCTCGCATCCGAAAGCTTTGTAGGTGCAGCGGACCGCATGTTCGTGACGCAGTCGGCGATCAGCGTTCGGATTCAGAAGCTGGAAGAGACCCTGGGCCAAAGATTGTTCGAGCGGTCGAAAAGCGGTGTGGTCTTGACGTCCGATGGCGCAAAGTTTGAACCTTACGCCCGATCGTCATTGCAGCTTTGGGATGAAGCGCTGTATCAGGTTTCCCTGCGCGACGGTATTGACGGCAGCCTGTCTCTTGCCTGTGAAGATACCCTGTGGCCTGAGCTTTGCAGCAGGTGGCTTGGTGAGTTAAGCGAGACGCTTCCCACAACGGCATTCAACTTCCAGATCGGTACTCCGCAAAGCATGTCGAACATGTTGCTTCGCGGCGTGCTTGATATTGCCGTCATGTACAATCCGGAGATCCGCCAGGGGTTCAGGGTCGAACACATCATAGATGACCGCCTCATTCTGGTTTCAAGTGAAGATGGTAAGGGTGACGTTCTAGGTGATGACTATGTCTATACAAACTGGGGACCCGAGTTCGCGATGGCACACAGCCGCTGGTTTCCGGAAGCAAAACCGCCCCAGTTGATGATGCAGGTCGGAGCGTCAGCGGCAAAGTTTCTCATGGAGCATAGAAGGTCAACTTTCCTGCCCTACCGCATGGCAGATGACTACGTTGCGCGCGGACAGCTACATGTCGTCAAGGACAGCCCCTCGTTCCCATTTCCCGCCTACGCAGTCTGGACCGAAAAAGCGCGGACAGAGCTGCGCGAAGCAGCACTGAGTAAATTACGCCACTCGGCGAAGAATGCCCCATGGATAGAGATTGAGCACTGATTACCGGGCGACCTGTCCGCGCGCTCCCATGCCCATCTCAACAAGATCGCACATCAGTTACGGGCGGGCGGGCCGATGCCTAAGTCAGGGCACATAATCTGAAAGCCGCTACGAAACAATACAGATCGCCAAGTCGATTGGGTTTTCCATCATGACCACATCGAAGACGACTTGACCTTCGAGCTCGGAGTTTGAGACCTCAGCAAAGACAGGGAGAACCGGTTCGTGACATAACTTGAGCAAAACTTGATATAGCGTTGATT
>JABDRA010000396.1 GCA_013041995.1 Anderseniella sp.
GAGCTGGATGTTACCCAGTCTGCCGTCAGCAGGCAGATCCAGTTGCTGGAGGATTTCTTGGGTGTTGCGGTGTTTCAACGCCAGTCGCGCGGCCTGTCGCTGACCCGTGAAGGCGAACGCCTGCACCGGGCCGTCGGCATGGGCCTTGAGCACATCGCCAATGTGTCATCGGACCTGCGCCGGCAACCGGGGCCAGGGGAACTGACGGTCGCCACATCGGTTGCCTTTGCATCTTACTGGCTCATGGCGCGCATAGCCAAGTTTCGCGGCTCGCATCCTGAAATCGATATTCGTCTGGTCGCGTCATCGCCGGTGTTCGATCTGGCCAGTGAAGGCATTGACATCGCAGTGCGCTATGGTGCCGGCGAATGGCCCGCCGCAGACGCCGTACGCTTGTTCGACAACGAAATCTGGCCGGTTTGTTCGCCGCGCTACATGGAGAAATCCAGCCCGATCACATCGGAAGCAGACCTGCTTCGCCACTCCTTGTTGCATCTCAACAAGTTTGACCGGAACTGGGTCACGTGGGACAGTTTTCTGGAATCCCTCGGTGTAGAGGGAGAACAGTCAGGCCGGGGTTTTACCTTCGACAACTACATGGTGCTGATCCAGTCGGCCTTGCGCGGTGAAGGTATCGCCCTGTGCGGCAGGCGGCTGGCTGAGGATTTCATTGAACAGGGCGACCTGGTTCGCCCCATCGATGCAGTGCAACAGTCAGACCGAGGATTTTGGCTGCTCAGGCCCAAGGAAGGCCAACTGTCACCCCAGGCACGGCAGTTTTATGAATGGTTACTTGATGAGGCCCGGCAACCTGCCTGATGTTGCAATTCTCATATAACCGGATCCCGTCTCAATGCCACGTAAACACATCATCTTTGTTCATGGCCGGTCCATCAAACCGTCGGCATCTCGCAAGAAAAAGCTTATCAACGATGCGTTGATGCACGGGCTTTGCAAGGTATCACCCGATGCTGTCGAGGCCATCCGTTCAGGCACCGTCAAATGCTCATTCGCCTATTATGGCGACATCAACAATGCCATCATGGCAACCCATGATCCCGATATTGCGGCCAGGCTGACAGCTCGAAACAATAAAGCATATCAATATGAACCCTGCATGCCCCATGAACCGTATGCGAAAAGCCTCAGGCAGATGCTGGACATCGGCACTTTTGATGAAGCCGCCTACAATCAGGTTGTCAGCCAGTACAAGGATCTGCGTTATCTGGACAATGCAGCACGGGCCTTCAGCACCTTGTTGTCAGTCCTGACCCGCAGTCACGCCAACGAGATCATTCTGCAACGCAGTTCAGCCGACATGGGGGCCTATCTGATGAGCCGGAAAACTGGCTCAGATGTGCGCGAACGCCTGCAGAATCCGTTGCGCAGGGCCATAAACGCCCGTGATGAAATCTGCCTCGTCAGCCATTCCATGGGATGTGTGGTGGCCTATGACGTGTTGTGGAAGTTCTCGCAAATGAGCGAATACGAAAATCTGCAACGCAAGAACCCCAATGTCTCCAAGTGGCTCACACTCGGCTGTCCCCTGGGCGAAGCAGGTGTGCGGGCCAACCTGTATGATGCCCGCGAACATGCCGGTGGGCGGTTTCCCAAAGCCATTGTCAAGGACTGGGTCAACATTGCCGCCTATGACGATTTCATCGCCCACGACCCGACCATGGCTGACGATTTTTCCGAGATGCTGGAATATGGCTATGTGGATCAGATCACTGACAAGCGCATGTACAATTGCTGGGTGCATTACAACACCAGCAACCCGCACAAGCTCTACGGCTACCTCGCCAATGAACTTGTAGCGACCGAGATTGCCGACTGGGTGAACCGGTAGCGACTGCCCGCACCTTGCCGACCGGTGCAATAGGCTCTAATCAGTCATCTCATGACACACCAGAAAATACATATTATTGGCGGCGGCATGGCCGGTTCGGAAGCCGCCTGGCAGGCAGCGCAGGCCGGCGCACAGGTCACGCTCCACGAAATGCGCCCCGTTTGCGAAACCGATGCGCACCAGACCGACGGCCTGGCAGAGCTGGTCTGCTCCAACTCGTTTCGGTCCGACGATGACGAACACAATGCGGTCGGTCTGTTGCACTGGGAAATGCGCCAGGCAGGCTCTCTCATCATGGCCATGGGCGACCGCCACAAGCTGCCGGCCGGCGGCGCACTGGCAGTGGACCGTGATGCCTTTTCAGCCGACGTGACCGCCACCCTTCAGGCCCACCCCAACATAACAATCGAACGCGAGGAAGTAGCCGGCCTGCCCCCCGTAGAGTGGGAGCAGGCTATCGTGGCCACGGGGCCACTCACCTCGGCCGCACTGGCAGATGACATTCGCAAAACAACCGGCGACGACGGCCTGGCGTTCTTCGATGCCATCGCCCCCATCATCCACCGCGACACCATAGACTTTGACCAGGCGTGGTTTCAGTCGCGCTACGACAAGGCAGGCCCCGGCGGCACTGGTGCCGACTACATCAACTGCCCCATGGACAGGCAGCAGTATGAAACTTTCATCACAGCGCTGATTGACGGGGACAAGGCCGACTTCAAGCAGTGGGAGGAAAACACACCCTACTTCGACGGCTGCCTGCCAATCGAGGTGATGGCGGAACGCGGCCCGGAAACCCTGCGCCACGGCCCGATGAAACCGATGGGCCTGACCAACCGGCACAAGCCGGATGAAAAGCCCTATGCGGTTGTCCAGCTCCGCCAGGACAATGCACTGGGCACGCTCTACAACATGGTCGGCTTTCAGACCAAGCTGAAGCACGGCGAACAGGTGCGGATTTTCCGGGCCATTCCAGGTCTCGAAAACGCCGAATTTGCCAGGCTCGGCGGCCTGCACCGCAACACCTTCATCAATTCGCCCAAACTGCTTGATGCATCATTGCAGCTCAAGAGCCGGCCGGGCCTGCGGTTTGCCGGCCAGATCACCGGCGTGGAAGGTTATGTGGAGAGCGCCGCCATGGGCCTGATGGCCGGTCGCATGGCG
>JABDRA010000399.1 GCA_013041995.1 Anderseniella sp.
GGCTGATGTTGATGATGTGCGCGTCAAGAGCGAAGCCGGAACCATCCTTGGCATGGCACAGGCTGAGGCGAAGTCGGTAATTGACCGGGCCAAGGCCGAAAAGGATCGCCTGATTGCAACCGCGGAAGGAACCGCCGCCGTCGTCAAGGCCGAGAATGCCCAGAGTTCAGAACTCATTCGCATGAAGCTCGACATGGCCCGTATTGAAGTAATGCCGGACATGGTCGGCCGCATGCTGAAACCGGCAGAGAAGATCGAAAGCATCCGCATCAACAACATCACCGGATTTGGTTCCGGTGGTCCTTATGGCAATGGCACCGATACAGGTGGCGGCAATGGCGGTCCGGCGGTCAACCAGGTGGTTGATGGTGTTTTGTCGATGGCTCTGCAATTGCCCGCCGTGAAGAAGCTGGGTGAGGAAGTCGGCATCAATATCAGTGACGGGTTGAAAGGCCTGTCAGACTCTTTGACCGGTTCGACGGCATCCAGTGCTCAAAAGCCGGCCGCTCGTAAATCGGGACCGGCAAAAAAGAAGAATGTTTAGATGCTCGGGGACAGTTGAATCCGGATTGTAACAGTAACCAGCCGTGCTCTGGCCAGAGGCTGAAAACAGGAGAGACCATCATGTCGTTTGATCGCAGAACTTTTATTAAAGGAACTTCTCTTGCGGGGCTGACGCTGATGGCGCCCGGCATCATCGGTCGCGCAAAGGCGGACGACACGATCAAGCTGGTGAGCATTCTGGACCAGTCAGGCGGCCTGGACATTTACGGCAAGCCGATGGCCGACGCGACGACCATGGCGGTTGACGAAATAAACGCTGCCGGCGGCCTGAACGGCAAACGGGTTGACCTGATCAACTATGATCCGCAGTCGAACATCCAGTTTTATACCCAATATGCCACCAAGGCGGCTGCAGGAGACAAGGCGCATGTCGTGCATGCCGGCATCACCTCTGCTTCGCGCGAGGCCATTCGCCCGACACTGGGCCGGTTCAAATCGCTGTATTTCTATAACACACAGTACGAAGGCGGCGTATGCGACAGGAACTGCTTCTGTACCGGTTCAACACCGGCCCAGACGGTTGAAAAGCTTGTGCCATACGCCATGAACAAGTTCGGCAAGAAGGTCTACATCATTGCCGCTGACTACAATTACGGTCAGATCACCGCGCAATGGGTGAAGAAATACGTTACCGACAATGGCGGTGAAGTGGCCGACATCGAATTCTTCCCGCTTGATGTGACCAATTTCGGCCCGACCATCAAGAAAATACAGGCCGCCAAGCCGGACATGGTGTGGTCGGCGCTGGTTGGTGGTGCGCATATTTCGTTCTATCGCCAGTATGCGGCTGCCGGCATGAACAAGTCGGTGCCAATTGCATCCACCACCTTTGGTGTCGGCAACGAGCACAAGCTGATCTCTGCCGAGGAAGGCAATGGCATTCTGGCGGCCTACAGCTATTTCCAGGAAGTGCCGGGCGATGACAATGCCGCCTTTGTAAAGCGCTTCAAGGAAAAGTTCGGCGCAGATGCGCCTTACCTGAACGAGTTGGCAACCCGCAGTTACGAGGGTATCCAGCTATGGGCCGAAGCCGTCAGGAAGGCCGGTACCGCGGACCGCATGCCGGTGATCGAGGCGCTTGAGAGCGGCATAAGTCTTGCCGGGCCAAGCGGCGCTATTTCGCTTGATCCGAAAACCCATCACGGCGTGTTGAATGTCTATCTGGCAGAGTTGCAGGACCAGACGTTCAACATCGTTGAAACTCACAATGCGCAACCGCCGTCGGACACACTTTTGGTGTGCGATCTGAAAGCCAATCCGGATCAGGCCACGTTCTATTTCGAGAACGGCCTGGAAGCAGCCGGAATCAAGTAGGCGCTGCAAACAACACGGCGCTTCAATCGCGCATGGACATGAGGAACATCTCGCGTGGATCTGGTTATTGCGCTCGCATTGCAGATTGTTTACGGCATCGCCAGCCTGGTGCTGATCAGCCTCGGGCTGGCGATCATTTTCGGCATGATGCGGGTGATCAACCTGGCCCACGGCGAGTTCCTCATGCTGGGCGGCTACACTGTCGTCATCTCGACCAATCAGGGCGTCAATATCTGGTTTGCCATGCTGGTGCTGGCGCCTTTGGTTGTCGGCATTATCGGCGTCCTGGTCGAGCGTCTGCTGATCCAGTTCCTGTATGGGCGAATGGTGGATACCCTGCTGGCGACATGGGGATTAAGTCTCCTGTTTGTCGGTCTCGTCACCTCTATTTTTGGTGCCCAGACGGCAACAACTATCTCGCCTCCACTTGGCGCCATTCAGATTGGTGATTATTCCTCAAGTGCTTACGAGTTGTTCCTGATTGCGGTGAAGGTTGTGTTGCTGCTGTTGATC
>JABDRA010000402.1 GCA_013041995.1 Anderseniella sp.
CTATGTGAGTGCCCCTGCGCCTGGGTCACAATCGCAAGTTCCAGCTAGTTCGATCCTGCCGGAAATTGCCCGCGGCAGCCGGCGCGCCGATACGCTCGATGGAGGCGACGGCATCGACTTCATGTCCGGTCGCGGTGGTCGTGACATCTTGAACGGCGGCACAGGGACAGACTTTCTGAACGGCGGGCGTGGGCGCGATATCATGACCGGCGGCGACGGCGCGGACTGGTTCGTCTTCGGACGCCGGGATGTCATTACCGATTTCAGCATCGAAGACGGCGACAGTATTTTGTTCAAGGCATCAAGGGATTTGACTTTTGATGACCTCAATATCCGTCAGGTCGGCTCTGACACCCTGGTCTCGGTTGGCCGTGCAAAAATGCGGCTCGAAGACTTTACCGACACACTCACCGAGGACAACTTCAACTTCGCCTATGTACGCGGCGAGACCGAACTCGACCTTTTGTGAGGAAGTTCAGCTCTAGATCAGGATGATTTTTGGGTGAATAAACCAAAAATCACAAACCTGATCGCTTTCAAAGTGTTAGAGCAACTTTATGGGTTCTCTTGAATCCATGTTGCTCTGGCCCGTCTTCAGGAGGTCAACGACCTCAGGCATGAACTCATGCCCCCAGGGACGGGTCAGGCGCAATACTTCGGTGCCGGCCACCAGCTTGCTGATCTGGCTGAACTGGCCTTCCCACAATCCGAGTGCGCCGACAAACTGCGGACGGTAGACATACTCGGTAACCGTCTGCATGGCGTCCAGCTTGTCGAGCGGTTCAAGCACCGGTTTGCAGTTTTTCCCGTCGCTCTTTTCCAGCACGACAATTCGGCTGACCGTGTGCGGCCGGTCATCGGCTGCGCGGGCATTGGCGACAAAGTACTTGTCCAGCCGCTGGCCGACCGACTGATGGCCCGCCGGATCGATGCCGACCGCGTCAAGCGCGTTGCGCCACAATTTGAAGGCCGTGCCGGATGGATAGATCACCGGCGCAGAAGCACCTGCAACACGCCACAGTGCACATGTGTCGTCGCCGAGCGCATGGTAACCGTTCATGGACAAGTGCTGGGCCAGGGTTGACTTCCCGGCCCCGGATGCCCCAAGCACCAGGATCGAACTCTGGTCAATGGCCAGCGATGCACAATGCAGCACCAGCGTATCCTGAAACAACAGCGCCAGTCCCAGCGCACTGCCCATCGTGAACAGCGCCAGTGTCGGAATATCCACGGCGCTATGGGGTGTTATGTTTATGGTATGCCCGTGCGGGATCCAGAAATCTCCGACATCTGCCACGGAAAAACACAAGCCGCCTTGCGGACTTTGCCAGACAACCCCCTGGCCTGCATCCGGCTGCGCCCGTGCCAGCGCGACTGTTCGTGCTGCTTCCGGCCCGGTTTCAATTCGGATGTCCGCAGTGCCCGGACTTGCAGCGGCAAGCATTTGAGGAATAGCGAAGGCAGACCACACCAGCAGGCCGTGGCATCGATACCAGTGTCCGTTCTCGCAGTCAGGCAAAGGGTCTTCGCCAGTTCTCTTTTGATTTCCCAACTACAGGAGAAGATGCCTCGGGAAGGTTAAAAGAGCTTTACGGGTGCGCTAAAGGTCAAGCTTGCCCGAACTGACATTGACCGCATAGCCGCCAACACGGACCCCTGTCAGGCCGCCCTTGGCCGCATCTGCCTCCAGTTCGATGCGGCTGGCGCGGCCCATATCCTCGCCCTGCATGATGACCCACGCGCGGGTCCCCTCCCATGGGCCTTCATAACTCAGCAATGGGCCGGGGAAGCCTGCCGCTGCCGATCCGGTTGCCGGATCTTCTGCAATGCCGGACAACGGTGCAAAGGCACGCGCGTGATAGTCCACGCCGGTGCCGGATTCGCCCTCGCAATACAGGTAAGCAAGAAACGCACCCGCGGCGCCAAGTGCGGGCCAGTCGGCCATGGAGGTTTTTGCTTCCGCCAATGCGTCGCGATCTTTCAGGGGAACATACAGGACCGGATGGTTGCCGGGATCAAACACGCTGGCGCGATGGGTGCCGCCGCCGATCTGGTGCTCTTTCAGGGACAGGGCAGCGGCAATTTTCTTGTCGCCCGGCACGTTGGTCCACGGTTCAGGCATGACGGCTGCCGAAAATTGCGCAAACATGCCGGCTTCCCGCGCATCCAGCGCAACCGGCACCAGACCAACGCCTTCTTCCAGCCTGACCTCATCCTTGATGCCGAACAGGGCCGCAAGCAAAATGGCCGCACCAACCGTCGGATGTCCGGCGAAGGACAGTTCCCGAGCCGGGGTAAAAATACGTAACTTTGCCGTATTCGCCTCATCATCCGGCGGCAGCACGAACACTGTTTCGGACAGGTTGAACTCAGCCGCGATTTTCTGCATCTGCGCGTCGTCCAGTGACTGGGCGTCGAGCACGACCGCCAGCGGATTCCCCGTAAAGACGTTGGTGGTGAATACATCCAGCGTGTGAAACGAATACTGCATTGGCCAGTGTCTCCCGTGACGATGAAGATAGGTCAGCATTGCTGACATATAAGGTGAAATCAATCAATGCGTGTTTTGTCAGGGTGACAAGTCGTGATGCACCTGTCATGTCCCGACAAACAGCGCCTTGACGAACTGCCGGTACAGCATCACCTGACGCGGAAGTATGGTCTTGTCATGCAGCACGCGTGACAAAATGATGCCGCCGTCAGCAATAGCGCTCAGCATGTCCGCCACGTCGGCAAGATCGACCTCAATGCGCGGCGGATAGGTCTCGGCAATCCTTTCCAGCTGCTGTTGAAACCGGGCCCGCCAGGACATCAGTGCCCGGGCGTTCAGGTCCCGGATATCGGCACTGAACAATCTTGACTGATAGCAGTATGAAGCGATCAGACAGCCGGGATGGCCATTCGGCAAATCTTCAAGCAGCTCAGCCAGCAGTTTGAGGCTGATCAGGAAGCCGTGCAGCGGATCCTCGTTCAGCTCATAGGCGCGCGCTTCAATGTCATGGAAGATTGCCTCCTCCATGTCGATGTAACGCTGCAGCAGCGCCTTTGCCAGTTCGTTCTTGTCGGAGAAATGGTAAAAGAAACCACTCTTGGTGATGCCGACTTCCGCGATGATTTCCTCGATGGAGGTTGCTGCAAATCCTTTTTCGACAACGCTGAGACCAGCCACATCCAGTATCTGTTCCCGTTTGCCGGTGCGTGCGTGCTGCATTGTCGTAAATCTCTGTTTTGACTGGACCAGAGGTACAGTCGGTTCGTCCTGACGACACTACAACCGGAATCAGTTTCACATGAAGTCCGCGTAAGCGTCTGTTTTGCAGGCGTTTAAATAATTCGACCGATCTGTACCAAGAGTGGTCTATCGCCAATGTGTGTTTCCTCACATCTTCGTGAACGACCGCCTGACATGTTCCGGCGCAATTGAAACCCACCTCTATATGGAGACTACATCATGGCAAAATACCGCCACGACCTGCCAATGGGAAAAGCCAAGCAATTCCTTCTCGACGGCGGCCTGGAAACCACATTGGTTTTTGTGGATGGCCTGGACCTGCCCTGCTTTGCATCTTACCCGCTGATTGCAGAAACTGAAGGACGCACCCGCCTGCGCGATTATTACAGGCAGTATGCCAACATCGCGATCAAGGCCAATGCCGGCTTCATCCTGGAGAGCGTCGGCTGGCGCGCCAATGCGGACTGGGGTGCTGAACTTGGCCACAATGCCGAAGACCTGGCCGCAGTGAACCGCGCGTCCATCCGGCTGATGGACGAGATTCGCACCCAGATCGAAACAGACACCACACCCATGGTACTGTCAGGATGTATCGGCCCGCGCGGTGACGGCTATCAGGCCGACACCGCAATGACGATTGAGGAAGCCCGCGATTATCATGCCGCGCAAATCAACACCTATGCGGAAACCGCGGCCGACATGGTGACCGCCATGACCATGACCAACATGGAAGAAGGAGCCGGCATTGCCATTGCTGCAAAGCAGGCAGGGATCCCGTCGGTGATTTCCTTCACCGTGGAAACCGACGGCAAGCTGCCAACCGGTCAAAGCCTGAAGGATGCCATCATGGCCGTGGACGAGGCGTCTGGTTCAGCACCAGCCTACTTCATGATCAACTGCGCCCATCCCGAACACTTCGCCGACATTCTGGAACCAGGTGCTGCGTGGATGGATCGTCTGAAGGGCATTCGCGCCAATGCGTCGCGCATGTCGCATGAAGAGCTCGATGCCTGCACCGAACTGGATGATGGTGATCCTGAAGAGTTCGGCACATTGCATGCGTCGCTGACCAGCCGGTACCCCAATTTCACCGTACTGGGCGGTTGCTGCGGCACCGACCATCGCCATGTCGGCGAGGTATTCGCCAGATGCGCCCACACCAGCAGCAGGGCGGCGTAGAAAACAAACTCAGCCTTGCCCGGTTGACCGCAGAGGTCGGCCGGGCATGGCGCTAGACATATCGAACGCAGTCTTTCATTCTGGGTCACCGAAACATCATGTGATGGAGACCGCCCGATGAAGCTGACCGACCAGCAACTCGCAGAATTTGATGAGCTTGGTTACCTGTTCACACCGTCCTGTTTCTCCGAAGCTGAAATCCAGGTGCTGCGCGACGAGGCCGAAGAGATTTACAAGTCCGACCGTAAGGAAGTCTGGCGCGAAGACACCGGCGCACCGCGCACCGCCTTTGCCGCCCACACCTACAATGAGGCCTTCCGACTTCTGGGTTCGCATCCGCGCCTGATCGATCCGGTCAGCCAGCTGTTTGGTGAGCAGGTCTACATGCATCAGTACAAGATCAATGCCAAGGCACCGTTCGACGGCGCCGTGTGGCAGTGGCACCAGGACTATGGCACCTGGGCGCGTGATGACGGCATGCCGGAACCAAGGGCCATGAACATTGCCGTGTTCCTTGATGAAGTGATGCCGATCAACGGGCCGTTGATGTTCATCCCCAAAAGCCACAAGCGCGGCACGCTTGATGCATCCCATGATACCACCACCACGTCCTATCCCTTGTGGACGCTCGACAATGACACGGTGACCGAACTGGCCGACGCCGGCGGCATTATCGCTCCCACCGGCCCCGCCGGCTCCGTCATGATGTTCCACGGCAACCTGGTGCACGCCAGCCCGCCGAACATCACGCCTTACCCGCGCAAAATCGTCTACTTGACCCTGAACGCGGTCTCAAACCACATCACCAAGTTCAACCGCGAAGACTGGATCGCCCACCGCGACTTCACCCCGATAGACCCGGTCAGCGACGATGCGCTGCTGGAATACGCCCGCTCGCACAGCAAGGCTGCGTGAGGGAATGCCCACATAATGGACATCAATACTCTACTCCACGTCATCCCCATGAAAATGGGGATCCTGTGTCTTCGATTTGGTGTAGCTTTGGCAGCGGGAAGGAGATCGTTGGGATCCTGGCCGTTTGACGGGCCGTGCATTGGCCTGATCCCTTCCCGCCTTGTC
>JABDRA010000410.1 GCA_013041995.1 Anderseniella sp.
GCGATCTGTCCTGCCCAGGCGATTACCATTGAAGCAGGCCCGCGCCGCAATGACGGCACCCGGCGCACCCGCTATGACATCGATATGGTCAAATGCATCTATTGCGGTTTTTGCCAGGAAGCCTGCCCGGTAGACGCCATCGTGGAAGGACCGAACTTTGAATTTGCCACCGAGACGCGCGAGGAACTGCTGTTCGACAAGGACAAGCTGCTGGCCAACGGCGACAGGTGGGAACGTGAGATTGCGTCGAATATGGCTATGGATGCACCGTATCGCTGACCAACCGGTCCGCGTGTACGCTGAATGAGGATAAAGGCCGGTTGATCCGGCAAGACAGGGGTTGAAGAGATGGCAGTAACTGCCGCGTTTTTCTATCTATTTGCCGCCATTGCGATTGCATCGGCGGTGATGGTGATTGCCTCACGCAATCCGGTTCATTCCGTGCTGTTCCTGATCCTGACGTTCTTTAACGCCGCGGGGCTTTTCATCCTGCTGGGCGCCGAGTTCCTGGCCATGATCCTGGTGGTGGTTTATGTGGGCGCGGTAGCGGTGCTGTTCCTGTTCGTGGTGATGATGCTGGACATCGATTTTTCCGAACTTCGCGAAGGCATGTTGACCTATGCGCCGTTTGGCATGGTGGTCGGGTTGATCCTGTTTACAGAACTGGCGCTGGTGCTGGGTGTGTGGGGATTCTCTCCGGAGGCCGCAGGCGCACTTGCCGCGCCGGCACCTGCAGCCAGTGTCACCACCAATACCGAAGCGCTCGGGCAATTGCTGTATACGCGCTACATCTATTATTTCCAGGCGGCAGGACTTGTGCTGCTGGTGGCCATGATTGGCGCTATCGTGCTGACACTGCGCCATAAGGAAGGCGTCAAACGCCAGAACATTTCGGATCAGGTGGCACGCGGTCCGGCAACGGCTGTTGAAGTGCGCAAGGTCAAGCCGGGGCAGGGGATTTAGACCATGACAATCGGACTGGGACACTACCTCACTGTAGCGGCAATTATCTTTACGATCGGGATCTTCGGCATCTTCCTGAACCGCAAGAACGTGATCATCATTCTGATGTCGATCGAACTGATGCTGCTGTCGGTCAACATCAACCTCGTTGCATTCTCCTCGTTCCTCAACGACATGGTGGGCCAGGTGTTCGCACTTCTGGTGCTGACCGTGGCTGCCGGGGAGGCTGCGATCGGATTGGCCATACTGGTCACCTATTTCCGCAACCGAGGGTCTATCGCGGTTGAAGACATCAACATGATGAAGGGCTGACGGGAAAAGTTTGAAGCCATGAACACCATCTTCCTCCTCATCGTTTTCCTGCCGTTGATCGGCGCCCTGATTTCAGGCGTTTTCGGTACAAAACTGTTACACGGAACCCAGGAACCTTCGCCTCATGAAGGCCACCAGCACGGCTCTGCCTGGCCGCAACTCCTGCCGACCGCATTCCTGCTGATATCAGCAGCCCTGTCGTGGATTGCGTTTTTCGACGTGGCCATCCACGAGAATTCCTACAAGGTGGAAGTGTTGACGTGGATCCGCTCCGGTGGCCTGGCGGCAGACTGGGTTTTGCGGGTTGATACGCTGACTGCTGTGATGCTTGTCGTTGTAACAACCGTGTCGTCCCTCGTGCACGTCTATTCCATTGGCTATATGAGCCACGATGACAATCAGCCGCGGTTTTTTGCATACCTGTCGTTCTTCACCTTCTCAATGCTGATGCTGGTCACATCCGACAACCTGCTGCAGATGTTCTTTGGCTGGGAGGGGGTGGGCCTTGCGTCCTATCTGCTGATCGGCTTCTGGTATAAAAAACCATCCGCCAATGCTGCTGCCATCAAGGCATTTGTCGTCAACCGCGTCGGTGATTTTGGTTTTGCGCTCGGTATTTTCGCGACTTTTGCCATTTTCCAATCCATCGAATTCGACACCATCTTTGCCGCTGCCGGTGGGCAAACCGGCAAGACAATGCAGTTCCTGTCATGGGAACTCGACGTGATCACGGTGATCTGCCTGTTGCTGTTCATGGGCGCGATGGGCAAGTCTGCACAGTTCATGCTGCACACTTGGTTACCGGACGCCATGGAAGGCCCGACACCGGTATCTGCCCTGATCCACGCGGCAACCATGGTGACAGCCGGTGTATTCCTGGTGGCCCGCATGTCGCCAATGTTTGAATTGTCTCCCACCGCGCTGACAGTGGTCACGGTGATCGGTGCAATCACCGCGTTTTTTGCTGCTACCGTTGGCCTGGTCCAGAACGATATCAAGCGGGTCATTGCCTATTCCACCTGTTCGCAGCTTGGCTATATGTTTGTCGCACTGGGGGTGGGCGCTTATGGCGTAGCGATCTTCCACCTGTTCACCCACGCCTTCTTCAAGGCGTTGCTGTTCCTCGGGTCCGGCTCGGTCATTCACGCCATGTCCGATGAGCAGGACATGCGGAACATGGGTGGTCTTGCACCTCACCTGAAGCTGACCTGGATCATGATGCTGATAGGAACACTGGCGCTGACCGGGTTCCCGCTGACGGCGGGGTATTTTTCCAAGGACGCGATTATCGAGAGCGCCTTTGCAGCGCATGGCGGGGCTGCCACCATGGCCTTCTGGCTGCTGGTCATTTCGGCATGCTTCACGTCGTTCTATTCGTGGCGCCTGATATTCATGACATTCCACGGCAAGCCGCGGGCCAGCCGTGATGTGATGAACCATGTGCATGAAAGTCCCTATGTCATGCTGGTCCCGTTATTCGCTCTGGCGGCGGGTGCCCTGTTTGCCGGCCTGGCATTCAAGGAATACTTCATCGGACATGATGAGGCTTTGTTCTGGGGAACTGCGTTGTACCGGTTGCCGGAAAACAACATTGTCACCGAGATGCACCATGTGCCGGGCTGGGTTATATGGTCACCGTTCGTTGCGATGGTCATAGGCTTTGCGCTGTCGTGGCTGTTTTACATTCGCAATCCGGAATTGCCCAAACGCCTGGCCGCCCAGAATGAGCCGCTGTACAAGTTCCTGCTCAACAAATGGTATTTTGATGAGCTGTACGATCTCATCTTCGTTCGTCCGGCCATGTGGCTTGGCCGCTTCCTGTGGAAGAAGGGCGACGGGTGGATGATTGACGGGTTCGGGCCGGATGGTGTTTCTGCCCGCGTTCTGGGCACTGCCAGTCGCATCGTGAAACTGCAGTCCGGTTTCGTTTATCACTACGCCTTTGCCATGTTGCTCGGGGCCGCGTTCCTGATCACCTGGTACATGTTTGCAGGAGCTCACTGATGACCGGCTGGTACATTTTATCAACGATCACTTTCCTGCCTCTGGTTGGTGCTCTGTTCATTCTGGTGATCCGCGGCGACGATGCTGTTGCACGCCGCAACATGCGCGCCACTGCATTATCGGTAACACTGATCACATTCTTGCTGTCACTGCTGGCCTGGAATCGGTTCGATCCGACGCAATCAGGCTTCCAGCTCGAAGACAAGCTGACCTGGCTTGGCGGCCTGATGACCTACCACCTCGGTGTCGACGGTATCTCCATGCCGTTTGTGCTGCTCACCACGGCAATGATGCCGTTGTGCATCATTGCCAGTTGGGGCGTGGAAAAGCGCGTCAAGGAATACATGATCGCATTCCTGGTCCTGGAAACACTGATGATCGGTGTGTTCTGCGCGCTGGATCTGGTGCTGTTCTACCTGTTCTTTGAGGCAGGCCTGATTCCGATGTTCCTGATCATCGGCATCTGGGGCGGTGCCCGGCGGGTGTATGCCAGTTTCAAGTTCTTCCTGTACACGCTGCTCGGTTCGGTGCTGATGCTGCTGGCCATCATGGCGATGTATTCATACGCCGGCACCACCGACATTACCGAAATACTGGCAGACAAGAATTTCCCGGTCGAGATGCAGACCTGGCTGTGGCTGGCCTTCTTTGCCTCCTTTGCCGTCAAAATGCCCATGTGGCCTGTGCACACATGGCTGCCTGATGCCCACGTTGAAGCCCCGACTGCCGGCTCGGTGGTACTGGCGGCGATCTTGTTGAAAATGGGTGGTTACGGCTTCTTGCGGTTCTCGCTGCCGATGTTCCCGCTGGCTTCTGAGATGTTCGCCCCCATGGTGTTCGTTCTGTCTGTCGTCGCCATTGTCTACACATCGCTGGTCGCGCTGATGCAGGAAGACATGAAGAAGCTGATTGCCTATTCCTCGGTTGCCCATATGGGCTTTGTCACCATGGGAATATTCTCACTGAACAAGCAGGGCATTGATGGCGCGATCTTCCAGATGATAAGTCACGGCTTCATTTCAGGTGCGCTGTTCCTGTGCGTCGGCGTTGTCTACGACCGGATGCATACCCGTGATATTGCCGCCTATGGCGGGCTGGTCAACCGGATGCCTGCCTACGCGGCAATATTCCTGCTGTTTACAATGGCCAATGTCGGGTTGCCGGGAACATCCGGGTTTGTCGGCGAATTCCTGACCCTGACCGGTGCCTATAAGGCAAACACCTGGGTTGCATTCTTTGCCACAACCGGCGTCATACTGTCGGCCGGCTATGCGCTGTGGTTGTATCGCCGTGTGGTGTTCGGCGTGTTGCAGAAAGACAGCCTGAAGGCAATTACGGACATTACACCGCGTGAGGCTGTGACGCTGGTGCCGCTGGTTGCGGCGACGATATATTTTGGCGTGTATCCCGCGCCGGTAATGACGGCAATTTCAGCATCCGTGGACAACCTGCTGGTAGATATGCAGACGGCGCTCGACGCCCAGTCTGCGGTAGTGCGGGCAGCGGCAGCGGCAGTCGGGAATTAAGAGACAATTATCAGGGGCAATCCGGCATGAACGCCGGATGGAATTGCTTCAAAGGGTTTGAGAAAGTCAGGATCGGGTAAATGGGCGATATACTAGCGATAGCCGATGCAACTGCCGCGCTGCCGGAAATATTCCTGGCGCTGGCAACCATGGCGCTTCTCATGCTCGGTGTGTTTTCGAAGCGCAATCCGACAGAGATGATCAATACGCTGGCGCTTGCCGTCTTGGCTGTTACGGCGGGCCTCGTAGTGGTCATGTCTGATGGCGAAACGCAGCGTGCCTTCATGGACAGTTTTGTCGTGGACGGGTTTGCCCGCTTCATGAAGATGCTTGTCCTGTTCGGATCTGCGGCTGCGATCATCATGTCGTCCAGCTTCATGAAAACCGAAAAGCTGGACCAGTTTGAGTATCCGATACTTATCATGATGGCCACGGTTGGCATGATGATGATGATTTCAGCCAACGACCTGATTGCCCTCTATATGGGCCTGGAACTGCAATCCCTGTCGCTTTATGTGGTTGCTGCCTTCAATCGCGATAGTGCGCGGTCCTCCGAAGCGGGGTTGAAATACTTCGTTCTGGGTGCGCTTTCGTCCGGCATGCTGTTATACGGTGCGTCCCTGATTTACGGTTTTTCAGGTTCCGTGGCATTCTCCGAGATTGCCAGGGCAGCTGCAGGAGATGAGGTTGGCC
>JABDRA010000411.1 GCA_013041995.1 Anderseniella sp.
AGCCATGACAGATGGCTATGCAATGAGTGGTAGTGGCTGGTTGAATTTCGTGAACAAGGACAGCGGGTCCTGAGGGAGGCAGTCTGTGTGTTCATGAACGGTCGTGTTGGATCATTCTGAGCGCAAAGTAACTCAGAGTTGCGGGCAGTACGGCAATCGCGATCAGAAACCAGATGGTGTAATTCTGTTGTCCCCACGACAGGAAGAAGCCGAAAGCAATTACAGACCCAATTTTTGCAACGTAATTAAAAATTTTCCAGCAATGCTTTTCGTGCACGGTTATTTCTGCACGTGGCTGCCGGTGATCCAAGTATTTATGATCCGGCAACAAGTGCTGGGATGTCCGCAGCAGATGTGACTTTTCTAGCTGCCGCTATGAAAGCCTGCGAGGTAGTCAATCGTCACGGGAGTGTCGGTGCAGCCCGTCTGAATTTCATCCAGCCTCTGCTGTGATGCGGTGTCACGGGAAACACAGGCAGCGGACAGGGCCAATTCCATTGTCGGATTGTAACCTTGTGGTTTCTCGCTGCGGCCGGTCATAGTGATTCCCCTTCTGTCATAAAGCATACCATGCATTTAACGAAGCCGCCCGCCAAATGGTTCTCGTTAAAGGATAGTAATAAACATGACTGTTTGGTGACGGTGCCGCCAGGACTGCTGTTCAGCCCTTAATCTCGGCATGGGCGAGCGACATGAAGGCCCTGATCACCTTGCTCTCGAGGCGTTCGCGCAGGCAGATAATGGACTCGTCCATGGTCATGGCACTGTCGGATATGGGGATCTTCACCAGCCTGGTGTCCTGGCCGAACTCGGCTTCGGAGACCACGCCGACGCCGCCGCCGGCAGCCACGATTTCGCGTACGGCCTCACGGCCTTCAGCTTCGATGCTGCCGGTGATCCTGATGTTATGACGGCGGGCTTCCTCCTCCAGCTTGGCGCGGGTCTTCGAGCCGGTTTCGCGCAATACAAGCGGGTGGCGCATCATTTCGGTGAATGTGGTCGAATTCAGCTTGCTCAATGGCCCGCCGCGCGCGGTAAAGGCGACAATGGGTGAGGAGTTCAGGCGGATGGTTTCAAATTCCCGGCTGGCTGGCACATCGCCAACCACGCCGATGTCGGCTTCATAGCTTTGCAGACGCTCTATTGCGGTTTCGGTGTTGCCGCCATGCACGGAGATAAACACGCCTGGATTGTTGGCGCGGAACGGGGTCAGCACATGCAGGATGTGATGGGCGGCGTCTGCAACAATGTTCAACTGGCCGGTGCGCAGGGTCTGGGTTTCCGACAGATAGTCCAGGGCCTGTTGTTCAACTTCAAACAGCCGATAGGTGATTTCGAGCAATTTCTTGCCGGCGTCGGTTACCCGGATCTGCTTTCTCTGCCGGTCAAACAAACGAATGTCGTATTCGGCTTCTAGCTTGCGAACCTGATCGGAGATCGCCGGCTGGGTCAGATGCAGTGCTTCTGCAGCGCGCGAAAACCCGCCGTGAACGGCGACATTGTGAAATGCCCGCAATTGCACATACCGCATGGTCAGAGCCTTTCAATCTATCGATAAATCATATGGGTCGATAAAAACTATCGCTTTGAGCTATGGGTTGCAAGAGAGGGACTATAAGCGGTCATAATGTGGTGTCCATGCTGACGAATTTCGCATGCTGCGCAAGCAGGCTTGCTACCACTTGCCCATAACCAGACCTGTTCCGGATACATAAGCATTATGCAACTATCGGTATTCCTGCTCAACCTGACCGCCGCGGTCGTGCTGCTGTTGTATTCAACACGCATGGTCAGGACCGGCGTTGAGCGCGCATTCGGGGCTGAACTGCGCAATGTGTTCATGTGGTCACGGCGCTCAACGGTACTGAATTCGTTTGCCGGCATTCTGGCTGCTGCGCTGTTGCAGAGTTCCACGGCGGTGGCCCTGCTGGTATCAGGCTTTGCCGCCACCGGCGTCATGGGGGTGACGGGCTCGCTGGCCGTGGTTCTTGGCGCTGACCTGGGTACTGCGGTGGCGGTACAGTTCCTCAGTCTCGACATTGCCTGGCTGATGCCGGTACTGCTGGTCGCCGGCGGATTACTGTTCCTGAAAGGCTCTGCCCGCGTCATCAAGCAGATCGGCCGTGTGGTGATGGGCGTTGCCTTCATCCTGTTGTCCCTGCGCATGATCGGCGATGCCACCGAGCCATTGCGATCCAGTCCTTATCTGCAGCCGGTTGTGCAACATCTCAGCGATGATCTGCTGACGGCGTTTGCCGGCGGTGCCGCATTGGCCTTTGTGTTTCATTCCAGCGTGGCGGCGATCCTGATGCTGGCGGCGTTTTGTGCGCAAGGCCTGCTGCCACTGGCGGCGGGCCTGCCGCTGGTGCTCGGCGCCAATGTCGGCAGTGGTCTGATTGCGGTGTGGCTGACGCGGAACATGCATGGCAAGGCGCGCCGCATCGCGTTGGGCAATCTTGTGGTGCGCGTCTCTGGCGGGATTGCCGCGCTGGTATTGTTGCGCCATGTGGCCCTGCCGCTGGATGTGGTGGCCAGCACTCCGGCGCGTCAGCTTGTCGGTTTCCACTTCCTGTTCAATGCGGCATTGCTTGTTGTATTCCTGCCGCTCGTCGTGCCGCTGGCTGCGCTGACAAGGCATCTGGTTCCGGCAGATGATGAACAAGCGGAGGTCCAGGCAAGGCCGGTCAGCGCGTTGGACCGCAACGTGTTAAATAACCCCGGCCTGGCGCTGGCCAGCGCGACGCGTGAACTACTGCGCATGAGCGAGCAGATCGAACTGATGCTGTCACCGATTATGGAGCTGTTCGTCTCTACCAACGCCCATGCAGCCCAGCGCATTAAGAAGATCGAGAAAGAGGTCAATGAGGCCCAGACCGATATCAAGCTCTATCTGGCTGAAATGAACCAGGGACAATTGTCGCCTGATCAGGCCAGGCGCAGCATGGACCTGACAGGTTTTGCCATCAGCCTCGAGCGGGTGGGTGATATCATCACCAAGGACCTGCTGCGTCTGACCGGCGAAATGCGCAAGAAGAAACTGACGTTTTCCAACGAGGGCTGGAACGAGCTGACCCGGCTGCATGCCCGGGTGCTGGCCAACATGCAGTTGTCGCTGAATGTGCTGGTATCGGAAGACGTGGACTCCGCCCGCCAGCTGGTTGAAGAAAAGGAATATGTGCGCGCACTGGAAGAGGAATCCCATGATGCGCACCTGGCCCGGTTGGGGCAGGGCACCGCGCAAAGCATCGCCACCAGCGATATTCACCTGGAAACGGTGCGGGCACTCAAGGAAATCAATTCCAGGTTCATTACCTTTGCCTATCCGATCCTGAAAAAGAGCGGTTTACTGCTCGACAGCCGGTTGGCGGATATAAAATCCTGAAGCACAATAAATATTATATGTCGATCTGAAATATCGATTTCTCAAATACAACCCGACTGCCTAAATTTGCGACAGATGTTTCTGACGCGGGCAGTTTTTGGAGGCACCCGACATGAAGGCGGATCTGGAAATCGATTCTGCAGCAGCTATTGAAGCGCCAAGGCTGGGCGAGCCGTATCTGCTGACGCCGGGTCCGTTGACTACGGCCTATTCGGTCAAGGAGCAGATGCTGCGCGACTGGGGGTCGTGGGACGGTGATTTCCGCGCGATGACGGCGCGCCTGCGGGCTGAACTTCTCGCGCTGGTGGGCTCAGGTGCCGAAGACTTCGACTGTGTACCGATTCAGGGCAGCGGCACTTTTGTGGTCGAGGCGATGCTGGGCTCTCTGCTGCCGCGTGACAGCAAGACACTTGTGCTGATCAATGGCGCCTATGGCCAGCGTATTGCAAAAACCATGGACTATATCGACCGCGCCCATGTGGATATCGACAAGGGCGACTATCTTCCGCCGCGCGGGCAGGAAGTGGCGGCAGCATTGGCTGCTGATCCCGACATTACCCACGTGGTGATTGTGCACTGTGAGACCTCCTCGGGTATTTTGAATCCGATCCGGGAAATCTCCGAGGCAACCTATGCGGCCGGTCGCAAGCTGCTGATCGATAGCATGAGTGCCTTTGGCGCCGTTGATGTGGCAGCCGGTGATATCCGCTATGAGGCGATTGTCTCATCAGCCAACAAGTGTATCGAAGGGGTGCCAGGCTTCGGCTTCATCATCGCGCGCAAATCCGAACTGGTCGCGGCCAAGGGCAATGCCCATTCGCTCAGCCTCGATGTGCACGACCAGTGGGCCAACATGGAAAAGACCGGCCAGTGGCGCTTTACACCGCCGACGCATGTTGTGGCCGCGTTCATGGAAGCCCTGCGCCTGCATCGTGAGGAAGGCGGTATTGAAGGTCGTGGTGCGCGCTATACCAAAAACCGCGATGTGCTGGTCGACGGCATGCGCGAGCTGGGTTTTGAAACCCTGCTGCGTGACCGCTGGCTGTCACCGATCATCGTGACTTTTTTTAGCCCCGCGGACGACAAGTTCGAATTCACCCGGTTCTACGATCTGATGAAGGCGAGAGGCTTCATCATCTATCCCGGTAAACTGACCGTCGTCGACAGTTTTCGTGTCGGCTGCATCGGTCAGATGGATCATCACACCATGCGTGCGGTCGTAGCAGCCGCCAGATCATCGCTGGATGCAATGGGCATCGCCAGCGCCAGACCACCGCAGGCCGCTCTTTCCGAACGCGAGAAGCTTGCAGCTTAAAGAAAGCAATTGAAAAAATGAACGACATGACCCCAGTGGACGTTACTGTAAACGGGCGCAGCTATCCTCAATCCGGCACCTGCGCCATCGCCATCTGCCTGGACGGTTGCGAACCGGCCTACCTGGATGCAGCCATTGCCGACGGGCTGATGCCGACGCTGGCGCGCATCCGTAAAGACGGCACCGACAGGCTGGCCCACAGCGTCATTCCGAGCTTCACCAACCCGAACAACATGTCGATCGCCACCGGGCGGCCGCCCTCCGTGCACGGTATCTGCGGCAACTTCCTGTATGACCCGGATACGGGTGAGGAAGTGATGATGAACGATCCGAAATTCCTGCGCGCACCAACCGTGTTCAAGGCATTCTACGATGCCGGCCAGCGTGTCGCCATTGTGACCGCGAAAGACAAGCTGCGCGCCCTGCTGGGCCATGGCCTGGCATTTGACGAAGACCGCGCCATCTGTTTTTCGTCGGAGCGTTCAGATACGACGACCAAGGCCGAGCACGGCATCGACAACGCGTCTGAATGGCTGGGCCGGGAAGTGCCGGAGGTCTATTCCGCAGAACTGTCGGAGTTTGTCTTTGCCGCCGGTGTCAAGCTGCTGAAGGAATTCGCGCCTGACGTCATGTACCTGACGACGACAGACTATGTGCAGCACAAATATGCGCCCGACGACGCCGAAGCCAAGGCATTCTACGCGATGTTCGACAAATACCTGACCGAGCTGGATGCCATGGGTGCGGGGATTGTGGTCACGGCCGATCATGGCATGAAGCCGAAACACCTGGCAGACGGGTCTCCGGCGGTCATCTACGTGCAGGACCTGATGGATGACTGGCTCGGCGAGGGCGCTGCCCGGGTCATTCTGCCGATCACCGATCCTTACGTTGTGCATCACGGTGCATTGGGGTCATTCGCCACTGCATATCTGCCCGCCGGTACAGACATTGATGAGGTCCTGGGCAAGCTGCGCGCCATTGACGGCATTTTGCTGGCGGTCGACAAGGCGGAGGCCTGCGAGTGCTTTGAGCTGCCGGATGACCGCATCGGCGACATCGTGGTGATCTCCGGTGAGAACATGACCGTAGGCACCAGTGCGCACCGCCACGACCTGGCTGCACTTAAGGAACCCCTGCGCTCGCACGGCGGACTGACCGAGCAGGAGGTACCGTTCATCGTCAACCGGGTGATGGAAGACCTGCCGGGGGCGCCGGCGTTGCGGAACTTTGATGCTTTCTTCTACGCGGTGCGGGCAGCTGCGCTACAAACAACCATCTAAAAGGTCGATAAAAATGAGTGGAACGGAACGTACAATCCGCCGCGAGGCAATGCGCATTGGTGGCGAGAAGGTGACGACGAAGGACGTTGTGGAGGTTCTGTACCCCTACACCGACGAAGTGATCGGCACGGTGCCCGCAGGCACGGCGGAACATGCCGCACGGGCATTCGAGATCGCTGCCAACTACAACCCGAAGCTGACCCGCTATGAACGCCAGCAGATCCTGTTTCGCGCAGGCGAACTGATCCGCGAGCGGCGCGAGGAGATCGCCCACTGGCTGACGCTGGAGCTCGGCATCTGCAAGCAGCACTCATTGTATGAGACCGGACGGTCCTATGATGTGTTCACGCTGGCCGGGCAACTGGCCATTATCGATGACGGGCAGATTTTTTCCTGTGACCTGACGCCCCAGGGCAAGGACCGCAAGATTTTCACCAAGCGTGAACCGGTCAATGCCATCTCGGCGATTACGCCGTTCAACCATCCGCTCAACATGGTGGCGCACAAGATCGCGCCGTCGATTGCCACCTATAACTGCATGGTGTGCAAGCCGACGGAACTGACGCCGATGACGGCGATCACCCTGGCTGACATCCTGTATGAAGCAGGCCTGCCGCCGGAAATGTTCCAGATCGTCACCGGCATGCCGCAAGACATCGGTGATGAAATGATCACCAATGAAAACATCGATATCATCACATTCACCGGTGGTGTGCCGGTTGGTAAGATGATTGCGTCCAAGGCCGGCTACAAGCGCACCGCGCTGGAACTCGGCGGCAATGACCCGCTGATTATCCTGAATGACCTTGAGACGTCTGATCTGGAAAAGGCCGCAGCACTCGCCTGTGCAGGCGCTACCGGCAATTCCGGTCAGCGCTGCACCGCCATCAAGCGGATTCTGGTTCAGGAATCGGTCGCCGACAAGATCGTCCCGATGATCCTGGAAAGGGCAAAAGCCATCCGCTTCGGCGATCCGCAGGATCCGGACACGCAACTGGGCTGCGTCATTCATTCAAAGGCCGCCGAGATATTTGAAAACCGGGTTTATGATGCGGAGAAGCAGGGCGCAAAAATTCTCTATCACCCGGAGCGAAAAGGCGCGTTGCTGCCGCCGATCGTTGTGGACCACGTGCCGCATGGCAGCGAACTGGTCATGGAGGAAACTTTCGGTCCCATCGTGCCGATCGTGAGGGTGCCGGACAATGATGAAGAGGTCATGCGGATTTCAAATTCTACCGCCTTTGGCCTGTCGGCAGGCGTATGCACAAACAACCTTGTCCGCGCCATCAGCTATATAGAAGGTCTGGACGTGGGCACGGTCAACATCTGGGAACAGCCGGGATACCGCATTGAAATGTCGCCGTTCGGGGGCATCAAGGATTCAGGCAATGGCGTCAAGGAAGGCGTGCTTGAGGCGATGAAGTTCTTCACCAATGTGAAGACCTATTCCCTGCCGTGGCCGCGCTAGGGCGATCCGTTGGGCCAAGAGAGAAAGATCCAGCATACGGAAGGTGAATCAAACACATCAGATGCCCGTGCGAACTGGGCTGCGTCCAATACGGGTGAGCGTTCACGGCCCCTGCTGGAACGCGATGCGAGCGCGTTCATGCACCAGAGCTTGTCCAGCCCGTGCGTGAACACGATTGCCAAGGCGGAAGGCATCTGGATCGAGGATCTGGATGGCCGTCGCTATATGGATTTCCATGGCAACAGTGTGCATCACATCGGCTATGGCCATCCGCGTCTGGTCGCGGCCATCAAGGACCAGCTGGATGTCTTGAGTTTTTCGCCGCGTCGCTTTACCAATGAAACCTCGGTGCAGCTTGCCGAACGGTTGGGCGAGCTGGCACCGGCGGACCTGAACCGGGTGCTGTTTACCACGGGTGGTTCGGATGCGGTGGAAGTGGCGCTGAAGATCGCGCGCGCTGCAACCGGGCGGTTCAAGACCCTGTCGTTCTGGGATGCGTTTCACGGCGCAGGCTTCGGCGCATCATCGGTCGGCGGGGAGGCGACGTTCCGTTCCCACATTGCCGGTCCGCTGACACCGGGGGCGGAACATGTTGCGCCGTTTGCCTGCTATCGTTGTCCTTACGGTCATTCCGGACCGGAGAATTGCGGGCTGGCCTGCGCCTCGATGGTCGATTATGTGCTGGAGCGTGAGGGCGATGTTGCTGCCGTCATAGCAGAGCCCATGCGGGCGGTGCCGCAGATCCCGCCGCCGGGATACTGGAAGAAGGTGCGCGACGCCTGCGACCGGCACGGTACATTGCTGATTTTCGATGAAATCCCCACCGGTCTCGGCAAGACCGGAAAGTTCTTCTCCTTCGACCATGACGGCGTGGTGCCGGATATCTGTGTTGTGGGCAAGTCGCTGGGCGGTGGCATTTTGCCGATTGCGGCAGCCATTGCGCGCGAAGACCTGAATG
>JABDRA010000412.1 GCA_013041995.1 Anderseniella sp.
CATCAAATGTCTAACCCAGCAGTTCCAAGGTCTGTATCTGGATGAGATCAACAAAACCCGGATTGCTGAGTACATCTCAGCACGTCGTCAAGCCGGACTAACCAGTCCAACCATCAGAAGACACCTGTCAACCCTGTCATCAATGTATTCCAGAGCCATGGGATGGGGATGGATCGAAACCAATCCATCAAAGTCATTTGATAAAAGAGCTGTTCCAGAAAGCAGACCTCGTGTCAGGTACATCACCCAACAGGAATTCAAGCTCTTACATTCCAATGCAGCACCACATCTAAAACCCATTCTGGAAATTGCTGTTCAGACTGGAATGAGGTCTGGAGAACTACTGTCACTCAAGTGGTCTCAGGTGAACCTTGATCGTCGAGAAATCACTCTCACCAAAACCAAATCAGGACTACCAAGAGTCATTCCCATGACTGATCAAGCTGTAACCACTTTTGTAGCCACTACACGTCATGTCACATCACCCTATGTGTTCTGCAACAGAGTCACAGGTGAAAGATATCGATCAGTGAAGAAAGCGTTCCACACAGCATGTAGACGATCTGGAATTACTGACTTCCGATTTCATGATCTCAGACACACTTTTGCATCATGGTCAGTGCAGGGTGGAATGGACCTATATCGTCTCAGTCGCATACTGGGACATGCAACAACCCAGATGACAGCACGTTATGCTCATCTAGCAACTGCAGACCTGCATGAAGCAGTTCGTAAAGTGGCTACAAACATGGCTACAGGTACATCAGATTGTACAGAAATCACCATAGAATAAGGGGGTGAAACAGCCGGATCGGCTGACTAAACCCTTGATATTGTTGTAAAAATGAATGGTGATCCCGACAGGATTCGAACCTGTGACCCCCAGATTAGGAATCTGGTGCTCTATCCAACTGAGCTACGGGACCATGTCTTAAAGCGCGTGCGCTTTATAGCGCCATTTGGGCTTTGTACTCAAACCTGAAATCATCTCACACAGGCAAAAAACAACCCCGCCGAAGGCAGGCCTCGGGCGGGGTAGCGGATCTCGTTTTTGACTGTCCAGTAATCCGGACTGTCCGGGTGTCGCTTTTAAGCGGCTTTTTCTTCTGCGCTGGCAGCGGCTGGTTTCTCACCGCGATGCGAGGATTTTTCCAGCACGGCTTCGATTTCGCTGACAGCACCTGCATCATCGAGCTTCTTCACGCAGGCGATTTCGCGGGCCATGCGGTCAAGCGCTGATTCATACAGCTGGCGTTCGGAATAAGACTGTTCCGGCTGGCTGTCGGAGCGGTACAGGTCACGCACCACTTCGGCTACGAAGATCAGGTCGCCTGAATTGATCTTGGCTTCATATTCCTGGGCGCGGCGCGACCACATGGTACGCTTGACGCGGGCCTTGCCGGTCAGCACCTTCATGGCGTCCTCGGCCATGTTCTTGTCCGACAACTTGCGCATGCCGACACTGTCGCACTTGTTCAGCGGGACACGCAGGCGCATCTTGTCCTTTTCGAAATCGATCACGAACAATTCAAGCTTGGCGCCGGCGATTTCCTGCTCTTCGAGCGCGACAATCTTGCCTACACCATGGGCCGGATACACGACAAACTCGCCAATTTTGTATTTGAGCTTGCGCGAAGAAGTCTTTTTTTCTGTGGCCATTTTTATATTTCCCTTGTCACTCGTGCGTTCAACGTAATTCGCCTGTCCGACCGTTTCCTTCAGCAAAACCTATTTCGCCACATCCTGCCCGCTGCCCTGAGGCTTCAGCCAGGTTCACCTTCCCTGCCGGAAGGCGCAAAACCACCTTATGCTGGTGGAGGGGTGCGTAGCTGATGGCCAGTGCTTGTATGATACGTTCGGTTGCAGTTCGGTGTTTGCCCGCGTGAGCCTTTTCGTGAAGGCAGGTCGGGTCCGGTTGAATTGCAGGCTTTCGTTTCAAAAACTGGATCAGGCGAAAAAAAGTCCGAGCCTTTCGAGCCCGGGTTCTCAATGCTTTGCTGTGAATTTCAAGTCATTAACAAGGTGTATAACACAAATTTACCGATTGTTAAAGCCTCTCAACCCCTTAACGGTGCCAGATTCGTTCAGGCGCGGCCAATGTGTAAAGAAATGGTTAACGCGGCATTACGTTGATCGGTACGAATTTCGCACAATTCTGCCATAAGGTGTCGCCTCGGCACTTTGTGCCAGGGTTTATACCGCTCACGCCAGCAGCCTTGCGGCTGCGCTCCGCTGGGGCGCACTTCGTGCGACGGCCGGTCGGCCTTGCCTCGGCACTTTGTGCCAGGGTTTGCAATTCAACACTGCTGTCATCCCCATGAAAATGTGGATCCAATGCCGGTAAGGACGGTGTATGCCGCGCAGTATCAATTCTAGTTTCAACAATCTTCCCGGACAGCCGTGAACCGATGCCGGCATGCGGATGTGCAGGCGTTCTTACCTTAATCGCCTTCGCCGGGTTCTTCGGAGAAATACTTCTCGAACTTGCCCTGTTCGCCATCATGCTTTTCCGCATCGTCGGGAGATTCGCCCTTTTGGGTGATGTTCGGCCAGACATCGGCAAACTTTGTGTTCAGCTCAAGCCATTTTTCCAGGCCGGGCTCGGTATCCGGCTTAATGGCTTCTGCCGGGCATTCCGGTTCACACACGCCGCAGTCAATGCATTCGTCCGGGTGGATGACGAGCATGTTGTCGCCTTCATAAAAACAATCCACCGGACACACTTCAACGCAGTCCATGTACTTGCACTTGATGCAGTTCTCAATGACGATATAGGTCATGCGCGGGCTCTCAAACTCTCAACTGTTGCCAGTGTCAGGGGGGTTGCCGGTGAACTTGCATTTTCTCGGCGGATCGTCAAGCGTACTTGTACGTACGTGGTGCGTGGCTGTGCAGGGAGCACTGTCTGAAGCCGGATTTATTTCACAATACAGAAGGCGGGCTTCAGGCGCCGGGCCCCTGCGGGTGCCGGTGGCAACGACCTCGACCACCTTGATATGATCGCGGTTCATTAAACTCACCACATCACCGGGCGAAACCAGTTGTGAGGGCTTGGTGACCCTGGTGCGGTTTACTCTTACCTTGCCCTTGGCAACCAGGCGCTGGGCAAGCGCCCTGGTCTTCACGAAGCGGGCAAACCATAGCCACCGATCAACTCGCTGAACGTCTCTGCCGGCTTCGTCTGCCATGCTATTTCTTGTTCAGTCCCTGCTTCAATTGACCCAGGATTGCAAACGGGCTGTTCGGATCTGCGGGCTTTTCCCGGCGTTTTGCCGGCGGACGCTGGCCGCCGGCCTTCTTGCCGGGCGCGCCTTTCTGGTGCCGGTTGCGTTCCGGTTTGCCGGAATTTCCCTTTGCACCCTTTGAGCGATTGCCCGGGTGTTGTTTCTGATGGCGGAACGGACCTGTGTCCTTTGGCCACCAGACCTCGATCATTTCAGGTTCTGATGGTGTTGCGGCGTCTGCCGTTGCGTCGTCAGGTGCAGCGGTTTCGGTTGATGTAGTGTCAGCGGGCACAGCCGCAGGAGCGTCAGCCGGTTTGGCTTCTGCAGGGACTTCAGGTGAGGCCTCGCCGGCTGTCTGGGCTGGCGCGCCCGGTTCAGGCGCGTCGGTTGCAGCCGTTTCAGCAGGTGCCTCGGATGATGCTTCGCCCGGTGCATCGGCGGCGATGTCTGTAACCGGTTCTGCATCGGGCTGCGGTTTTTCCGGTACTTTTCGTTTCTGCGCCGAAAACCCCAGCGACTTCAGGATTGACGAAAACTCGTCACCTGAACACCCGACGAGGGACATCATGTCCGGCACAACGGTAAATCCGCCGCCGTCCACGGATCCATCGGGGCGTTCCTCGCCTTCGCGTTGCGCACGCCAGAACACGCGGGTGCGGATCATGTCTCCGAGCCGCTCCAGCATGTCGACGCGCACGGCGCGCTCACCACAGACGCGAAAGCCGACAACCTGGTAAAACCCGCGCGGTGTTGTTTTGTCGAACGGTACCGATGTGAGGCCCTGCTGCGGCATGGCATCGGGCAGGGAAGATGCATCCAGTCCGCGCTTGTCGGCATCATGCAACGCCCACAATAACAGCCGCAGGGCGGTTGGGGCCGGTTTCAGGATGGTCGGAATGAAAATATGAAAGGCGCCGAACCGCACACCATGCTTGCGCAGCACTGCGCGTTCATCCTGGCCGAGCGATTTGACCTCATCAGCGATCTGTTCGCGCGGCACGACGCCTAGCGCCTCGATGATCTGGAAGCCGATGCCGCGGGCAATGCCGGTGATTTCCTCTGCCTCGCCAAGTGACACCAGCGGCGCCAGCAGGCCGGCAATATGGCGTGAAACAAACTTCGACAGGCGCATCTGGACCGCCTCGCGGTCGGCGGCTGTCACCTGTTCGTCAGCCAGTGTTTCAACGCGCGGCTTCAACAGGTTCTCGCTGCCGGTGAGCCGGCCAACCGCGTGCGACTTCCAGATGATGTTGCCTGATGCATCAAGGCTGAAATCCGGGTCCGGCGCGGCAACCACAGACTGGGCGCGTCCGACCAGGGTCTCGGTTACCGTTTGCAGGGCGGCGGAAATCAATACCTTGGAGTGATCGCCGCTGGCCGGTTCGGCGATGAACCGCAAGCCTTCAATGCGGCCTGCATATTCACCTTCCACAAGCACGGCACCTTCCTGATCGACACTCGACATCAATTCTTCCCTTTCGCGCAGACGTTTCATCAACACGCTTGTGCGCCGGTCGATGAACCGCTGGGTCAGCCTTTCATGCAAGGCATCCGATAATCTGTCTTCCATTGCCCTTGTCAATTCCTGCCAGTGGCCCGGGTCATCCAGCCAGTCCTGCCGGTTGGCGACAAAGGTCCAGGTTCGCACATGGGCAATGCGATTAGACAAGGTGTCTATATCGCCATTGGTATTGTCGCAATACGCCAACTGACGGGCAAACCATTGTGTGTCGATGCGTCCGGTGTCAGCGACATACCTGAAAATCGTGGCGACAAGGTTGGCGTGCTCGGTGCCGGTGATGTTGCGGTAGTCCGGCAACTGGCAGGTTTCCCACAACAGTTCCACGGTCTTGAGGCCTGATGCCCGGTCGATGACCTCGGCGTCGCGGGCAATCAGCGACAGGGTCTCGATGTCCGCACCGGGTCTTGACCGGGTCAGTCCTTCGCGGTTGGGCAAGGCGTTCAGCGAGCCGAGCAACCGGTCCACCGACGCGAAATTCAGGTTGCGGTTGCGCCACTGCAGGACACGCAGCGGTTCAAAGCGATGGTCTTCAAGCTGTTCGATTGTGTCGGCATCAATGCTGACGGCATCAGCCGTCAGGCCGAATGTGCCGTCGTTCATGTAGCGTCCGGCGCGCCCCGCGATCTGGCCCATCTCGGCTGCCGTCAGATTGCGGAACTGAAACCCGTCAAACTTTCGCGTTGCGGCAAACGCAACATGGTCAATATCCATGTTGAGCCCCATGCCGATGGCATCGGTTGCCACGATATGATCGACATCGCCCGACTGGTACAATTCCACCTGGGCGTTGCGGGTGCGTGGGCTCAGGGCACCCATCACCACGGCGGCACCGCCTTTTTGACGCCGGATCAGCTCTGCGACGGAATATACCATGCCTGCTGAAAACCCGACAATTGCCGTGCGCTTGGGCAGACGTGTGATCTTTTTCTGGCCGGCGAAGCTGAGTTTCGAAAACCTCGGGCGGGACACATAGTTCACCCCCTTCAGCAATTTCTCCAGCATGGGCTGGATAGTTGCAGCACCCAGTAACAATGTCTCGTTGAGTCCGCGTGAGTGCAACAGCCTGTCGGTGAAAACGTGACCGCGCTCGGCGTCGGCGGCGAGCTGGATTTCGTCGATGGCCATGAACGACACCGGAATATCGTTTGGCATGGCTTCAACAGTGCAGACCCAGTAGCGCGGTGCCGGCGGGATCAGTTTTTCCTCGCCGGTGACCAGTGCCACGGACATCTGGCCTGTCTGGGCGACAACACGGTCATAAACCTCGCGCGCCAAAAGTCGCAGCGGCAGGCCGATCATGCCACTGGGATGACCAAGCATCCTCTCGACCGCATGATGGGTTTTGCCAGTATTGGTTGGCCCCAGAAGGGCGGTTACGTTTCTGCGGGCGTCCATGTGGGCTCTGCTGGGGGTCCGGTGAGGCTGCGCATCGAAGAAGATAC